>NZ_KI271675.1:31490-34337 GCF_000469445.2 Oscillibacter sp. KLE 1745
GCAGAAAACAGAAAGTGAACGGAAAAGGAGGTCTGCTGTGGACAGTTAGGAGCGGAAAAAGCCTTGATTTATCAGGCTTCGCAAGCCCCAAACTTGGGCGGGTGATATAAACTATCACAAGCCCCGGAAAATGGGCTTCTAACCGTCCACAAAACACGATATGACAAACACGATTTACATTCATCAGCCGGAAAAGGCGTTCAGTTTCACCCGGCTCCCGAATTTCCTCTTTGAAGCGCCTACATTCCAGCCCCTGTCCAACGAAGCGAAGGTACTGTATGCCTTTATCCTGCGGCGGGTGGAGTTGTCCCGGAAAAACGGGTGGGCGGACGAGTACGGGCGCATTTACCTGTACTATCCCATCTGTGAGGTGGTGGACTTGCTCCGCTGTGGTCGGCAGAAAGCGGTGAACACCCTGCGGGAGCTGCAATACGCCGGACTGGTGGAAATCCAGAAGCAAGGCTGTGGAAAACCCAACCGCATTTACCCAAAATCCTATGAAGCGGTTTCAAACACCGACTTCAAGAAATCCCGTTCTGGTACGCCGAAGGGCTGAAAACCGTACCCATGAAGTACGGAAATCACTCCCCGGAAGTACGAAAACCGGACGGTATATAGAAATACAAAGATAAAAAGATTGATTTACATTCTATCCATTCCAATCCTATCCGAGCTATTTTTTGCGGGATTTTCCCTGTGGAAAACCCCGGATAGGAAAGGAATGGGGAAAGGAGCAGAATGGCACAACACGCAATTTTGCGGTTTGAGAAGCACAAGGGCAACCCGGCAAGGCCGCTGGAAGCCCATCACGAACGGCAGAAAGACGAATACGCCAGCAACCCCGACATTGACACGGCAAAGAGTAAATACAACTTCCATATCGTCAAGCCGGAGGGCAGGTACTATCATTTTATTCAAAACCGTATCGAACAGGCCGGTTGCCGTACAAGGAAAGACAGCACCCGGTTTGTCGATACGCTCATTACCGCCAGCCCGGAGTTTTTCAAGAAGAAGTCGCCAAAGGAGATACAGGCGTTTTTCCAGAGGGCGGCGGACTTCCTCATCGGGCGGGTAGGCCGGGAAAATATCGTGTCGGCGGTAGTACACATGGACGAGAAAACGCCGCATCTGCATTTGACCTTTGTTCCGCTGACAAAAGACAACCGCCTGTGCGCTAAGGAGATTATCGGCAACCGGGCGAATTTGACGAAGTGGCAGGACGATTTTCACGCCTACATGGTGGAGAAATACCCGGATTTGGAGCGTGGGGAGAGCGCAAGCAGGACAGGCCGGAAGCATATCCCCACCCGGCTTTTCAAACAGGCGGTTTCCCTCTCCCGACAGGCCAGAGCCATTGAAGCCGCCCTTGACGGCATTAACCCGCTAAACGCCGGAAAGAAGAAAGAGGAAGCCCTCTCCATGCTGAAAAAGTGGTTTCCGCAGATGGAGAATTTCTCCGGGCAGCTGAAAAAGTACAAGGTCACAATCCATGACCTGTTGGCGGAAAATGAAAAGCTGGAAGCGAGGGCAAAGGCCAGCGAACAGGGCAAGATGAAAGATACGATGGAACGGGCGAAGCTGAAAAGCGAGCTGGACAATATGCAAAGGCTGGTTGACCGTATTCCCCCGGATATACTGGCGGAACTGAAACGGCAGCAGCGGCATTATGGAAAGGAAAGGTGATTTTATAAGTACCAGTATCAGATACAAAAAGGAAACAGAAGTCGTGACTTTTCAGGGCAGGGAAATCACTCTGGAAAACCTCTCCCCGGTGTTCACGCCGGAGCAGGAAGCGGCCAAACGCCGGGAACTGGAGCAGCAGCTTTATGAGGTGTTCCGTAAATATGCCGATAAGCGGCAGAAGGAGGAAGCCGGGGCATAATTCCCGAAGCCACCATTGATTTGCGGGGCTGCTGGCGGTATAATAAAACTGTCAGCAGCTCCGTTTCTTTTTTAAGAAAAGGAGCGACAAAATGAATAACAGGATAGACGCGATCTATGCAAGGCAATCGGTAGACAAAAAGGACAGCATTTCCATTGAAAGCCAGATTGAGTTTTGCAAATACGAATTGAAAGGCGGAAACTGCAAGGAATACACAGACAAAGGGTACAGCGGCAAGAACACAGACCGCTCGAAATTTCAGGAACTGGTGCGGGACATTAAGCGGGGCCTGATTGCAAAGGTCATTGTTTACAAACTTGACCGTATCAGCCGTTCCATTCTGGATTTCGCAAATATGATGGAACTGTTCCAGCAGTACAATGTGGAGTTTGTGTCCTCTACAGAAAAGTTTGATACCTCCACCCCGATGGGGCGGGCTATGCTGAATATCTGTATCGTGTTCGCCCAGCTTGAACGGGAAACGATACAGAAGCGGGTGACGGACGCTTACTACTCCCGCAGCCAGCGGGGCTTTAAGATGGGCGGAAAAGCCCCTTACGGATTCCATACAGAGCCAATCAAAATGGACGGTATCAAAACAAAGAAGCTGGTGGTAAACCCGGACGAAGCGGCAAATATCCGGCTGATATTTGAGATGTACGCCCAGCCCACAACCTCTTACGGGGACATCACCCGGTACTTTGCCGAACAGGGGATTTTGTTCCACAGCAGGGAACTGATACACCCCACGCTGGCGCAAATGCTCCGCAATCCCGTCTATGTTCAGGCAGACCTTGATGTGTACGAATTTTTCAAAAGTCAGGGGACGGTCATTGTCAATGACGCCGCCGACTTTACGGGACTGAACGGGTGCTATCTGTATCAGGGGCGGGATGTGAAGCCCAGCAAGAAAAGCGATTTGAAAGACCATATGCTGGTGCTGGCTCCCCATGAGGGCATTGTCC
>NZ_KI271675.1:34437-73564 GCF_000469445.2 Oscillibacter sp. KLE 1745
TGCTGGTGCTGGCTCCCCATGAGGGCATTGTCCCGGCGGATATATGGCTGGCGTGCCGCAGGAAGCTGATGAACAACATGAAAATCCAGTCCGCCCGGAAAGCCACCCACACATGGCTGGCGGGGAAAATCAAGTGCGGGAACTGCGGATATGCGCTTATGAGTATCTTCAATCCGTCCGGCAAACAATATCTCCGCTGCACGAAACGGCTGGACAATAAAAGCTGTCCGGGCTGTGGGAAAATCATCACTTCCGAACTGGAAGCAGTGGTCTATCAGCAGATGGTGAAGAAGCTGGAAAAGCACAAGACGCTGACGGGCAGGAAGAAAGCGGCAAAGGCAAACCCCAAAATCGCCGCCCTGCAAGTGGAGCTTCTCCATGTGGACAGCGAGATCGAAAAGCTGGTGGACAGTCTGACGGGTGCAAACAATGTCCTGCTCTCCTATGTGAATGTGAAGATAGCGGAACTGGACGGGCGCAAGCAGGAGCTTGTGAAGCAGATAGCCGAGCTGACGGTGGAAGCCATCAGCCCGGAACAGGTCAACCAGATTTCCGGCTACCTCGACACATGGGACAGCGTATCTTTTGACGACAAGCGGCGGGTGGTGGATTTGATGATTACCACCGTTGCCGCCACAAGCGACAGCTTGAACATTACATGGAAAATCTGACGGGCGGCACACCTCCCGTCAGACCGTTACCCTGTGTAGTCCCTTGTAAACTGTACTTTGAGCCAGGCGAAACAAAAGAACAGGCACTCATCCGGGAATGCCAGGAAGAACTGGCCGTTACGCTGGATGTGGGTGAGGTGTTTATGGATGTGGTCTACAAATACCCCGATCTGACGGTCCATCTGACGCTGTTCCATGCCGCTATCCGGGAAGGTGCCCCTCAGAAGCTGGAACACAATGATATCCGCTGGATCACAGTGAATGAAATTGATCAATTTATGTTTTGCCCTGCGGATGAGGAAATTTTGAGGAGGCTAAAGGATGCCTATTAAAGCCTATCATAAGCTGGTGCGGGATCGTATTCCGGAGATTATCGAAGCAGATGGGAAAACCTGCGTTTCCGCAACCTTGTCGAACGAGGACTACATAGCTCTCCTGGACCAGAAGCTGAACGAGGAACTGGCGGAATATCAGGAGAGCAAATCCCTGGAAGAATTAGCTGACCTCTTAGAAGTTATGCAGGCTGTTGTAAAAGCCCGTGGCTGGACATTGGACGAGTTAGAACAAGTACGGGCAGACAAGGCTGCCAAACGGGGTGGATTTGCAAAGAAAATCCTTTTGAAAGAAGTGTGGGAAAAGGAGCCTTCTGATGGATGAAAAAGACGATTTGATGGCCAGAACCATGGTGGAAAATTTGAGCATCGGTATTAACCCTCTCACAGGCAGAGCACTTCCACCGTCAGATTGCTGCGCCAACGAGGTGGTACAGGAGGCGCTAAAGGCAGTATTGGAGCATTGTTCCCTCGAATCCTATGCCTCTGCAGAGAAAAGAGAAAGAGGCGGCTCAAAAGGAGAAAAAAGAACGTCGAAAAACTCAATACCCCAATACCGGGAAAGCGTGGTCCAGAGAGGAAAGCGAGAAACTCTACGACTTGTACTTTCGGATAAAGAATAACATCTGGCAAATTGCAAACATCTTGAAAAGAACACCCGGAAGTGTCTCAACTCATCTGAAAAAACTTGGATATTGATTGTGAGGTGATCTCTATGGCAGCTTACCGCTCCGCCTCAGGCAGCAGTGCTGAGGATCTGTTTATCGAACTGTTCTCTGACACCTTCGGCGCCGAGAAAGCCGGCTATCTCTACTCCCAGTACCCCTTCTCCGACATTTACCAGAACAGCCGGTTTGCCGATTTCCTGATTGAAAACGGCGGGCGGAAGGTGGCCATTGAGATCGATGACGAGGCCTCCCACAACCCCAAGTTGGTCTCCCAGAACAAGTTTTTCGACGACCTGCTCAAGCAGAACAGCATGATCTACCTAGGCTGGGATGTGTACCGTTGGGCGGTACGGCAGATGCAGCAGCAGCCGGAGACCGTAAAGGACGAACTGCGGGTATTCCTGGGCCAGCACCCCAGTTTCAAGGAGATTGAGGACTACCTCCCCACCCAGCGGGGCAAGTCCCTGGACGGCTCCCATCTTGAACTAAAGGAGCACCAGAAGCAGGCTTTGGCAGCTCTGGAGGAAATGCGCTGCAACTTTGAGACAATCGCTCTGCTCTACCACGCCACCGGCACCGGAAAAACAGTGACCGCCGTCATGGACGCCAAGCGATTTGGCAAGCGCACACTGTTCCTGGCTCACACGGTAGAGCTGGTGGATCAGGCCACCAAAACCTTCCGGGAACTGTGGCCCCGGGCCACGGTGGGCCGCTACGTGGAGAGCATGAAGCAGAGCAACGCCTTTGTGGTCTGCGGCAGTATCCAGAGTGTGGCATTGAACTTGGAACGATTCAAGCCGGATGACTTCGGCTACATCATCGTGGACGAGGCCCACCACGCCTCCGCCGATACGTACCAGAAGGTCCTGTCCTACTTCACGCCGGAATTCACCCTGGGCCTGACCGCCACGCCGGAGCGGGCCGACGACAAGAACATCCTGGACATCTTTAAGAACACCGCCCACAAGCTGGACATCCAGACCGCCGTGGAGATCGGCGAGCTGGTGCCGGTGCGGTGCATCCGCATCCACACGAACATTGATCTGACCAAGGTGCGGTTCAACAGCGTCCAGTACAACATCCGGGATCTGGAGAGCAAGATCTATGTGCCGGAGCGGAACCAGCTCATCGTGGACACTTGGCTCCAGTATGTGAAGGACAAGCGGACGGTCATCTTCTGCGCCTCCGTCAAGCACGCCCAGGAGATCGCTGGGCGGCTCCACGATACTGGCGTAGCCGCCGAAGCAGTGTCCGGTGAGATTAAAGCCAGCGACCGCCGGGAGGTGCTGGCCCGATTTGAGAAGGGCGAGACCAAGGTGTTGTGCGCCTGTGATCTCCTCAACGAGGGCTGGGACTGCCCAGCCACGGAAGTGCTGTTCATGGCCCGGCCCACCATGTCCAAGGTGCTCTATATCCAGCAGCTGGGCCGCGGTATGCGGCTGTTCCCCGGCAAGGAGAGCCTGATGGTGTTTGACTTCGTGGACAACGCCAGCCAGTACAACATGCCATACTCCATGCACCGGCTGTTCCGCCTGAAGGAGTACAAGCCCGGTGCGCTGGTGCTGGGCACCAAGGGGCAGAAAGCCGCCGAGCAGGGCCTCTACGACCGGGGCGAACGCCCGGACGCCCTCATCGACTGGCCGGTGGATGCGCTGGACTATGAGTTGGTGGACATCTTCAACTGGCAGGAGGAAGCCGCCGGAATGATCTCCCAGATGGAGTTCGTCCGCCGGGTGGATGTGCAGACGGAGACCATCGAGCGGTATGTCCGGGATGGCATGCTGGTGCCCGATCTGGTGGTGCCCATGAGCGAGCACCGGACCTTCAAGTATTTCAAAGAAGAAACCCTCCGAAAATATGCGGAGCAGTATGGCTGGACCCTCATCGACGACTCCAACCGCAAGGACCTGTTTCTGGATATGGTGCGGCAGATGGACATGAGTTACTCCTACAAGCCGGTGCTCCTCAAAGCGGTGCTACTGTTTGCCGACGACAAGGGCCGGGTGAAACTCAGCGACATCGTCACCTACTTCCGGGAGTTCTACGAGGCCCGTCGAGCAGCGGGGCTGGTGGTGGAGAAGGCCAACAGCATCTACGCTAAGGACAGCTACACCGATGCCCAGGCCCAGCGGAACATCCTGTCTAACCCGTTCAAGCGGTTCGAGGATATGCAGATGCTTCATCACACCAAGACACTGGGCGTAATCCAGGTGGACGAGTCTGTCTGGAAGAAGCTGACCCGCGAAGAGAAGCAGGAAATCGAGCGGATCTGCGATGAGAAGTTGGAGCAGTACTACAGCAGGTTTTCTTGAAAAATTTCTATATATTTAAAACGCTTCTTGAGTAACGCCAGATGATACTGGCATTATTCAAGAAGCGCTTTTGATATGACTACTATAATATTCATTTTTCTGAATGCGCAATGTGGAAAATATTTGTAGAGCTTTGTGGGATTATGTTGATATTATTCGCTAAATCGTGTATTATCAAATAATAGCTCAAAGTTTGCATTGATAAATTAAGGGGGAACCAGATGGATTACATGACAATTTCGGAGGCAGCTAAGAAATGGAATCTTGGGCCCCGCCGAATTCAAGCACTTTGTGCATCTGGACGTATATCTGGTGTTGAGCGTTTGGGACGTAGCTGGGCTATTCCAAAAGACGCACAAAAACCTGTTGATGCTCGAATCAAAAGTGGAAAGTACATTGGTTTTTCTGGGAAGTACCATAAAAGGAAAGAAAACTCTATTAATCTTGAATCTTCTGATTGCTGAGGGAGGTCACTATGCAGATATTAGATAATATCAATCGAACGGTACGTTCGGATCTCCAGGCCTCCATAAAGAAAGGAAGCAAGCTATCTATTGCCGCTGCCTGCTTCTCTATCTATGCTTATCAGGAATTGAAAAAGCAACTTGACGGCATTGATCAATTGCGCTTTATTTTTACTTCACCAACATTTATTCAGGAAAAGCTCCCCAAAGAGAAGCGGGAGTTTTATATTCCCAGATTAAATCGGGAACGCAGCTTGTATGGTACAGATTTTGAGATCAAGCTGCGCAACGAGTTAACACAGAAGGCAATAGCAAAAGAATGTGCTGATTGGGTACACAAGAAGGTGACCTTCAAATCCAATGTAACTCAGGAGCAGATGATGGGCTTTTTGACGGTGGATGAGAGTACCTATATGCCTATCAACGGATTTACTACTGTGGATCTTGGCTGTGAGCGGGGCAATAATGCCTACTATCCTGTCCAGAAAACCGAATCTTATGAGAATGGTCAGTATTTTCTGAAATTATTTGAAGAAATCTGGAGTGATAAAAACAGGCTGCAAGATGTCACTGATTTTGTTCTTGATAACATTTCTACCGCATATCGGGAAAATTCGCCGGATTTTATTTACTTCTTTACGCTTTACAACATTTTTAATGAGTTCCTGGAAGATATCTCAGAAGATGTCTTACCCAACGAGGCGACCGGGTTTAAACAGAGCAAAATCTGGAACATGCTCTATAACTTCCAGAAGGATGCTGCGCTGGCCATCATCAATAAATTGGAAAAATACAACGGCTGTATCTTGGCGGACAGTGTGGGCCTGGGCAAGACCTTCACGGCACTGGCAGTTATCAAATATTATGAGAACCGCAATAAATCAGTTTTGGTATTGTGCCCCAAGAAGTTGTCTGAAAACTGGAATACCTACAAGGGTAACTATATCAACAACCCCATCGCTGAGGATCGCCTGCGTTATGATGTACTGTATCATACCGACTTGTCACGGGAGCACGGGAAATCCAACGGAATTGAACTGAATCGGCTGAACTGGGGTAACTATGATCTGGTAGTTATTGATGAAAGCCATAACTTCCGCAACGGCGGAGAGATCTCCGGTGAAGACGCCAAAGAGAACCGTTACCTGAAGCTGATGAATAAGGTGATCCGCGCGGGTGTTCGTACAAAGGTCCTGATGCTCTCTGCCACCCCGGTTAACAATCGATTTATCGACTTGAAAAACCAACTGGCGCTGGCCTATGAGGGAGACTCTGCCCAAATCAATGAGAAACTGGATACCAGTACCACTATTGATGAAATCTTTCGCCGGGCCCAAAAGGCTTTCAATGAATGGAGCCGTCTTCCGGCTGAGGAGCGGTCCACCGATGCATTGCTCAAGATGCTGGATTTTGACTTCTTTGAGGTGTTGGACAGCGTGGCCATTGCCCGCTCCAGAAGACATATTGAGAAATATTACGATACTGCCGATATCGGCAAGTTCCCAGAGCGGCTCAAACCGATCTCCCTCCGCCCCTGTCTGACGGACTTGGGAGATGCTATCAATTACAACCAAATCTATGAACTACTAATATCGCTCAATCTGTCTATCTACACTCCCACCTACTATATCATGCCTTCACGGCTCTCCAAATACGAGGAACTTACCCATAACAAAGGGACAAGCCTAACACAAAAAGGACGTGAGGAGGGCAGCCGTCGCCTAATGAGCATCAATTTGCTCAAACGACTGGAGAGTTCTGTCTATGCCTTCCGTCTCACCATTGATCGGGTATATCATTTGATCCAGTCCACCATCGAAACCATCCACGCCTATCAGTCCGGTGGCAAACTGCTGGAACTTGAGGACTTTGCAAATGTCGACGAGTTTGATATGGACGACCAGAATACCGACTATTTCTCTGTTGGAAAACGGATCAAAATTGACCTGGCAGATATGGACTACCTTTCCTGGCTGCGGGAGTTGGAAAAAGATGCCGATAACCTGCAGCTACTCTCCCTAATGATTGGGGATATTACTCCAAAACATGATACCAAGTTGCAGACACTGCTGGGGATGATTCAGAAAAAGCAAGCGAATCCTATCAACCCAGGAAATCGGAAAATGATTATCTTTACAGCTTTCTCTGACACTGCAGACTATCTTTACCAGCAGGTCGCTCCTTTCGTGAAGCAGGTATTTGGTTTGAATACGGCGGAGATTACCGGAACGGTTGATGGGAAAACCACAATCCCCCGCCTACGCGCTGACTTGAATACTGTGCTTACCTGCTTCTCTCCTGTTTCCAAAGGACGAGATATTTTAATGCAGGATAGTACGGAAGAACTGGATATTCTGATCGCCACGGACTGCATCTCCGAGGGTCAGAATCTCCAAGACTGTGACTATCTCATTAACTATGATATCCACTGGAACCCGGTGCGAATCATCCAGCGGTTTGGCCGTATCGACCGCATTGGCAGCAAGAACTCGGTGATCCAATTGGTGAACTTCTGGCCCGACATGGATCTGGATGAGTACATTAACCTGAAAAGTCGTGTAGAGACCCGCATGAAAATCTCCATCATGACCTCCACTGGCGACGATGATCTGATCAACGAGGAAGAGAAAGGCGACCTGGAGTATCGTCGTCAGCAGCTGAAACGGCTTCAGGAGGAAGTAGTAGATATTGAGGAGATGACCACCGGAATTTCCATCATGGATCTTGGGCTAAACGAATTCCGCTTAGATCTGTTGGAGTATATGAAGCACCATCATGATGTGGAGGCTACGCCTCACGGCATGCATGCTGTAGTTCCGGCCCGGGATGATGCCCCTGCCGGAGCCATCTTTGTACTCCGAAATGTAAATGACAGTGTCAATGTGGACAACCGGAACCGTATTCATCCGTTCTATATGGTTTATGTCGGCATGGATGGGGAAATCCACTGTGATTACCTGGATCCTAAGCAAATGCTTGATACTATCCGTCTTCTGTGCAGGGGGAAAATGGAGCCTATTTCCGACCTGTGCCGGAAGTTTAATCAGGAGACAGATGACGGGCGTAATATGTCTGAGATGTCAGAATTGTTGAACATAGCCGTTAACTCTATTGTTGATGTGAAAGAAGAAAACGATATTAATAGCCTATTTAAGAGCGGTGGCACCACCGCCCTCCTCTCTCAAGTATCTGGTCTGGATGATTTTGAATTAATTTGTTTTTTGGTTGTTAAGTGACTAATAGCATAGGGGAAAATATTACTCTATTGGGGGTAGAAACCGTGTCGAAATTAAATGTCGATCAGAAGACCATTAAAGACCTTTTTCAAGATAAACGAGCAGATTTTTTGATTCCAGATTACCAGAGACCTTATGCCTGGGGAGAGGCTGAATGTCAAACCTTATGGGATGATATTTTTACTTTTGCAATTCCAGATGAAGGACGAACAAAATTTGATCGAAATAGCGAATATTTTCTTGGCCCTATTGTCACATATAAAAACGAAAACAGTCAATTGGAAGTGATTGATGGGCAGCAGCGGCTTACTACTCTAATGCTACTTCTTCGCGCCTTCTATGCCAAATTTGGCCATATGAAGGACGAAGCATCTGTTGAAACGAGCAAAGATATCGCAAAATGCATTTGGAGGACAGACGAATTTGGAAAGCCCGATATGTCAGCCTTAAAAATTGATTCTGAGGTTGCGACCGATAAAGATAAGGATGAGTTTCTCGAAATATTAAAAGACGGTGTTATCAAAGCAGGCCAAAAGAGCAGGTATGCCACGAATTATCGATTTTTCCAAAACTGTATCGATGACTTCCTGGCAAAATATCCAACATATTTTGCTTACTTGCCCACTCGCATCATGAATAACTGTATTCTGCTCCCGATTGAAGCTGAATCGCAAGACACAGCACTCCGAATTTTTTCTACGCTAAATGACCGTGGCATGCCCCTCTCCGATTCTGATATTTTTAAGGCTCAGTTCTATAAATATTTTTCCAAGCGTGGAGAAAAAGACATTTTTATAAAGCGATGGAAAGAGCTGGAAGAACTGACGGAGTCGATTTTCCACCCGTTAAATGGAACTCCTATGGATGAGCTTTTTACACGGTATATGTACTATATCCGCGCAAAATCGGGGATTAAATCGTCTACTACAGAAGCATTGCGTAAGTTTTATGAGAAAGACGGCTATGCGCTTCTCAAAAAAGAAGATACATTCAATGATTTGATTACGCTTGCACAGTTCTGGGAAGATGTAGTCAATCAAGATAAAGATCGCTTTTCTTCCAGAATTCTCCGACGCCTATTTGTCTTAAATTATGCTCCTAACGGAATGTGGACTTATGCCGTCTCCGTGTTCTTTATGCAGAATAAAGATGCTGAAGGTCTTCTTGAGGAAGAGCAGTTCTATCAGTTCCTTAGAAAAATTACTGGGTTTATCTGGACGTATGCGGTTACGAACCCAGGTGTTAATGCTTTGCGAACTCCGGTGTATGCAGAGATGGTTAATATCGTTAATGGAGCACCTGTAACTTTTGCGGAGTACAAATTTGAACCAGAAAAGGTTCAGAGTATGTTTGGTAATTTTACCTTTAGCAACATTAGACCAATTACGAAGTCCATGCTGGCTTGGTGGGCATTTGAGGATGAGGAGCAGGAACTCTTTCCTCTTGAGACTGTATTAGAAATTGAACATATTTACGCCAGGAACCGGTATGACAAAGATAAATCTCTTACAGATGTTAAGAATTTGGAAGCTCTGGGTAATAAAGCGCTTCTTGAAAAGCGGATCAATATCCGGGCAGCGGATTACCGCTTTGAGGATAAAGTGAAATATTATCAAGGATTCACTAATAGCCGTAACCAGCAAAAGGAGGGCACAAAGAACCATGAATTACGCTGCCTTTCTGAAACCGCAACTGATTTCACGGAAAAGGATATTCAAAAACGGACCGAGCAAATTATGGATGCGTTCTTAAAATATTTGGGAGAAAATGAATTACTAAAATAGCATCTGCTTTTGACCTTTTGGGGTATAAATGGAGGAGGGAGTCCCGATGCTGAATCTGCCGAAAAGCACGGAATTTAACAAGCGTATCCCCAAGCAGAAATTCTATGAGAACTTATCGGTGACACCCGCCCTGAAAAAGTCTTTTACGGAACAAATCCGGATGATCTGGTGGAGAAACAAAATTGCTGTCTCCACGGCTAATCTGGCTCCCGGTAAAACGGTCACAGAGTTGGAAGTGCTGGAGATTTGCCTGAACCAGCCCTCCCTGGATGAAACTGTCTTGCTCCAGATCGACCGGGAGATCCCCTACCACATTCTTTTCCTGCTGGAGCATGAAAGGAAGTACCAGGCATGGATCGGCTATAAGGAGGCCACCTCCGGCAGTACTGCTTTTCAGGTCCGCCAATACTATCAAACACAGTGGATGGACGTGGAGCTGCTTCCCCTCAAAATAGAGGGCCTTTCCATGGATGCAGTGTACGAGAACTTTGTCCGGCAGATCGCCGGAGAGAGCCTTGCCTCCAGCGGAGAGAAGGACTTGCGGGATTCCGTGGAGCGAGATCTTCGGCGGAAGCAGCTCCAAAAGCAGATCACGGCACTGGAAAACAAGATCAGAAAAGAAAAACAGCTCAACCGGCAGGTGGAGTTAAATACGGAGCTAAAAGCGTTAAAAAAGCAGTCGGAGGAGCTATTATGATACAAGAATACCTTTTCAGCGGTGAAAAATATAGATATGAAGTCGAACACTATACATATAAATCTGTTAAGGTAAAAACATACGATATTGAAAATTCTGACTGCTGGATTGCCACATTTTCACTGGATGGAGAAAATGAGAGAAATGCAAATATTCTTTCCGTTGTGAATGACTTTGTTGTAGACAACTTTCATCCAACAATCTTAAGTAATGGATGCTCGGCTTACTACAACAGGGCTCTTTATCCACGTTTCAACGAATTTGAACGTAAGTTAAGAAAATTACTTTATTTAAAAAGTGCTTTAAGCCAAGACACAGGTGATACAGACGTTATAAAGGATCTTGAAAGTAAAGATTTAGGCGAAATTTTTACTCTGTTGTTCTCTGATGCGCAATTCGTTAAAGATGTCAGAAAATCAATTAACGAAAAAACATGGCAGTTCACCAAAACAGAGATACTTGCAACATTACAGCAGATATCCGAAAGCACACTTTGGGATCGATTAATTGGAAATGAAGCGGTTTCTTCATTAAGTACTGACTTTACACAGGTCAAACAGTTCCGAAATGATGTTATGCACGCACACAATATGGGAACGGCATCCTATAATTCTGCGCTCAACCTGCTAAAGGGGATCAATAGGCAGCTTGACATAGAAATCGATAAAATCATTATTGCTAAAGCAAAAACTCCACAGCATGAAGATAGACAAGATTTTAATACTGCAATAGAAAATGCCATTAAAGAGATGGATACTACTAAACAAGACTGGCGAGAACAGCTTGCTGAGGTACAAGCATCCATTTCTACATTTAATAACGCGAGAATGCTTGCAGCACTTGAAGAGTATAAACGTATTGCAAGTTCTCCAGGATTTAACGCAATAAAGACATATCTTTCTTCCTACGAATTCTCTCAAATCCAGAAAAATATTGAACAAATTTCTAAAATTAAAATGGACATTCCTCCAGCACTTCAAGAAATCCAAAAAATTGCTGGATCCATAAGAACACCTGAATTTAGAGAACCAACCGCATTGCTTGAATTGCAAAAAACGCTTCAAGATTTAAAAATAGATTTGGAGAATTCTAAGGAGTCGCCGGAAGAAACAGCGGAGGATAAAACTGATGAACCACATGAAATTTGAGACGCCGGATTTGACGGCGCAGAATATAGAGAAACTGGCCGCTCTTTTCCCCGGGTGCGTGACTGAGGGACCAGATGGCCACGGCGGACTAAAGAAGGCTGTCAATTTTGACCTGCTCAAGCAGTTGCTGTCTGACGCAGTACTGGAGGGAGACGAAGCCTATGAGTTCACTTGGGTAGGCAAGAAAGCCGCCATCGTAGAGGCCAACAAACCCATCCGCAAGACTCTGCGCCCCTGCCCGGAGGAGAGCAAGAACTGGGACACCACGGAGAACCTCTACATCGAAGGTGACAACCTGGAGGTGCTGAAGCTCCTGCAGGAAGCGTACCTGGGCAAGGTGAAGATGATCTATATTGACCCGCCCTACAACACCGGCCACGACTTCATCTACAATGACCGTTTTGAGATGGACAAGCAGGAGTATGACCAGCAGATCGGCCTGTTTGACGAAGAAGGCAACAAGAACTTTGTGGAGAATTCGGAGAGCAATCCACGGTTCCACTCCGACTGGTGCAGTATGATGTATCCCCGGTTGATGCTGGCCAGAAATATGCTGTCGGACGATGGAGTTATCTTTATTAGCATAGACGATGTGGAAGTAAATGATCTTCGGAAAATTGCGGATGAAATCTTTGGAGCGTCCAATTTTGTTGCGAGTATAATCTGGGAGAAAAAATACGCCCCTGCCAATGATGCAAAATGGCTCAGCGATAACCATGATTATATTCTTCTATATGCAAAAAACAAATCACTGTGGCATCCCCAACTTTTACCACGAAGCGACGAGATGAACAGTCGATATACTAATCGCGACAATGATTCTCGAGGGCCGTGGAAAGCTGCAGATATGACAGTAAAGTCTTATTCAGCAGCATATGATTACCCAATTACTACGCCAAGTGGTCGTATTGTAAAACCAGCTCAGGGAAGATGTTGGAATACCTCAAAAGAGAATTTTGAAAAACTTGTTTTGGATAACAGAATTTGGTTTGGCGACAATGGAGATAATGTACCTGCTGTTAAAAAGTTTTTGACAGAAGTTCAAGAAGGTGTAGTGCCTATGACAATTTGGAAATATTCTGATGTCGGGCATAGCCAAGAAGGACGGCAAGAAGTAAAAAAACTCTTTGACAATAATGGTTTTTTTGATGGCCCTAAACCTGTTCGATTGTTAGATAGGATGTTGACAATTGCTAATTTAGGAACGGATTCAATTGTCCTTGACTTTTTTTCCGGCTCCGCTACCACGGCCCACGCTGTCATGCAACTCAACGCCAAAGATGGCGGCCATCGCAAATTCATCATGGTCCAACTTCCAGAACCTTGCGATGAAAAGAGTGAGGCATATAAGGCGGGTTATAAGAACATTTGCGAGATCGGCAAGGAGCGCATCCGCCGGTCAGGAGAAAAAATTAAAGAGAAAAATTTCCTCATAACTCAAAATCTGGATATTGGTTTCCGTGTTCTCAAACTGGACTCTACCAATATGGAGGATGTCTACTACTCCGCCCAGGAGTATAGCCAGCAGATGCTCCAGAACATGGCCTCCAACATCAAAAGCGACCGGACCGACCTAGATCTGCTCTTTGGCTGCCTTTTGGACTGGGGACTTCCCCTGTCTATGCCCCACCACTCCGAACAAATGGAGGGCTGTACTATCCATACCTACAATGAGGACGATTTGATCGCCTGCTTTGACGAAAATGTGCCGGAGAGCGTCATTCGAGAAATCGCCCGACGTAAACCCCTCCGGGCTGTGTTCCGTGACAGCAGTTTTGCCACCAGCCCGGAGAAGATCAATGTGGGCGAAATCTTCAAGTTGCTGGCCCCCGAAACCCGGGTAAAGGTGATTTAAGGAGGGCATGCTATATGAATGTTTTTTTCACAGACAAAATAAAAATGTTAGAGGATTACATAGAGAGATTAGAAACGGTCGTTGCAAATAATGACACGACCGGGGCCAAAGTATTGCAAAATGAAGTAATTAGTGTTTATGACTACGAGATCGACGGGATAAAGACTGGGCTGGATAACTACAGTATTGCGCCCTTGCTGTCCAGATCACCCGACTATATCGGTGACGCCAGAATTCTCAAGGCTAAACTTGAAAACTATAAACTAAATTTATTATCTGGGCTATACAATGAGTTTCGAGGTAGCGATAGCGCAATAAATGTTACACAAAACGTGCACCAGCAGACCAGTAACACAATTTCTATTTCCCTCGAGCAAACAGTTTCTGACATTAATTCGCTCCCACAAGACTCCCTGTCGGACGAGGACAAAGAAATTTTGTGTGGGAAATTGGCATCACTATCTGCAGAAAAAACGAAGGAATCGAAATGGGAAAAAGCTCAAGGCGTGCTGAAGTGGATTGCAGAAAAGGGCTTTGAGGTAGGAAAAATTGCATTACCATATGTTCTCGAAGCCGTCTTTAAAACACCAACATAAGGGAGTGCAGCAATGAAACTCCAATTCAAACATCAAAAATTTCAGGCTGACGCTGCCAAAGCCGTAGTGGATGTGTTCGTCGGACAGCCCTACCTAACACCTACATACCTGATGGACCGTGGTTCTGAGATGCACCAGATTACCATGGAGGAGCGGGAATTTACCGGCTGGCGCAATGAGCCCATTGTACCTGAACTCAATGACCAGGTGGTGCTGGAGCATCTGAATAAGATCCAGCGAACCAATCAGATTGCTCCCTCTGCTCGTTTAGAGGGGCGATACAACCTGACTATTGAGATGGAGACGGGCGTGGGCAAGACCTACACATACATCAAGACCATGTATGAACTCAACAAGCACTACGGTTGGAGCAAGTTCATTGTGGTGGTCCCCAGCGTGGCCATCCGGGAAGGCGTCTACAAATCCTTTGAGGTGACTCAGGAGCACTTTGCGGAGGAGTACGGCAAAAAGGTCCGTTTTTTCATCTACAACTCTTCCCAGCTTACGGAGATTGATCGCTTCGCCTCAGACAGCTCTATCAATGTGATGATTATCAACTCCCAAGCCTTCAATGCCCGGGGCAAGGATGCCCGGCGTATTTACATGAAACTGGACGAATTTCGCTCCCGCCGTCCCATCGACATCATTGCCAGGACCAATCCGATTCTCATTATTGATGAGCCCCAGTCGGTAGAGGGAAAGCAGACCAAGGAGCGACTGAAGGAGTTCAATCCCCTCTTTACGCTCCGCTACTCCGCCACTCATAAGTCGGACAGCATCTACAATATGGTCTATCGTTTGGACGCCATGGAGGCATATAACAAGAAGTTGGTGAAGAAAATCGCCGTCAAGGGAATCACCGAGAGCGGCAGTACCGCTACCGACGGCTTCGTTTACCTGGAGGGGATCAACCTCTCCAAGGCGGATCCCACCGCCACCATTCAGTTTGACTACCGGGGATCTGCCGGGGTTCGGAAGGTCACCCGCAAGGTTGGGATCGGCTATAACCTCTATGACAACTCCGGTGAAACCACAAAGCTTGAGGAATATAAAAACGGTTTTGTGGTGAAGACCATTGATGGGCGAGATGACTCTTTGGAATTTCTAAACGGAGTCAAACTCTATGCCGGTGATGTGGTCGGTAAGGTCAGTGAGGAGCAGTTACGCCGGATCCAGATTCGGGAGACCATCCTCTCTCACATCGAACGAGAGAGGCAGTTATTCTATAAGGGCATCAAGGTTCTTTCTCTATTCTTTATTGACGAGGTGGCCCACTACAAGCAATATGATGCTGCGGGGCAGCCTTACAATGGCATCTTTGCAGATATTTTTGAAGAGGAGTACAACGATATTGTCTCCACTCTTCAACTGGGTGTTGGCGAGGAAGAATATCTCAAGTATCTGGATTCAATCAAGGCAGCGGACACCCATGCAGGATATTTTTCCGTAGATAAAAAGGGTCGCATGACGGACAGTAAGTTAGGAGACAAAAAGGAAAAGACCTCCGACGATATTGACGCCTATGACTTGATTATGAAAAACAAGGAACGGCTGCTGGACCGTGATCCGAAAAAATCCCCGGTGCGCTTTATCTTCTCTCACTCCGCCCTGCGGGAAGGTTGGGACAACCCCAATGTGTTCCAGATCTGTACCTTGAAGCAAAGCAGCAGTGAGGTTCGCAAGCGCCAGGAAGTGGGCCGCGGGCTGCGTCTGTGCGTCAACCAGGACGGAGACCGTATGGATGCCAATGTTCTGGGCAATGAGGTACACAATATCAACATCCTGACCGTTATCGCCAGTGAAAGCTACGACAGTTTTGCAAAGGGCCTGCAGTCTGAAATGGCGGAAGCTGTGGCGGACCGGCCCCGTGCGGTTACGGCGGACCTGTTTAAGGGCAAAGTCCTCCAGGATACCTCTGGAAATGAACAAGTGGTGGATGAGGCCCTCGCACAAGCCATCTGCTATGACCTGATTATTAACGGCTATGTGGATCGTAAGGGCATTCTGACAGACAAATTTTTTGAAGATAAGGCTAACAACCAAGTGAAAATTGCGGAAGAAGCCGCAGACTGTGCTGGATCTGTCCTGGATATTCTGGATGCCGTTTATAATGACCGAGTCATGAAGCCAGAGAATGCCCGAAGCAACAATGTGGAGCTGCAGGTGGATCAGAACAAACTGGCCATGCCGGAATTCAAGGCTCTCTGGTCTAAAATCAACAGCAAATCCGTCTATGTAGTGGATTTTAATACCGAAGAACTGATCCAGAAGTCAATTACCGCACTGAACCGTAACCTCCGTGTTTCTAAAATCTACTTCAAGGTGGAAAGTGGATCTATGGAGGAAGTCAAATCTAAGGACTCTCTGCTGGAAGGGACTTCTTTCTCTAAGAAAAAATCTGAGATGTATTCACAGGACAAACAAGTTCGGGCCAATAGCGCCGTCAAGTACGATTTGGTCGGCAAATTGGTGGATGAAACAGGACTTACCCGCAAAGCCATCATTGCAATTCTAACTGGTATTGAGCCGTTGGTTTTCAACCAGTTCCGGGAGAACCCAGAGGAGTTTATTATCAAAGCAGCCGCCCTCATCAACGATGAAAAGGCCACTGCCATCATTCAGCATATCACCTACAATGTTTTGGATGACTGCTACGACACCGATGTGTTCACCGAGCCTACGCTAAAGGGCCACCTCGGGACTAATGCGATGAAGGCAGATAAGCACCTCTATGATCATATCCTCTATGACTCCACCAACGAGCGGGACTTCGCCACAGAATTGGACATTCGCTCGGAAGTAGCGGTCTATGTAAAACTGCCAAATGGGTTTTATATTTCCACGCCAATGGGACGCTACAATCCGGACTGGGCCATCGCATTCTATGCGGGGATGGTGAAGCACATCTATTTTGTGGCAGAAACCAAGGGATCCATGCGATCTATGCAGCTGCGTGATATTGAAAAAGCTAAGATCCATTGTGCCAAAGAGCATTTTAAGGCTATTAGCAACGGTGATGTTGTTTATGATGTGATCGATGGGTATCAGGCACTGCTCGACAAAGTGATGCGGTAAAGAATGTAGTGAAAGGGGTCTGCGATGGACAGCAAAAAATATATGCTTCTGATCAACGGGCAGGATAAAACTGACTCCGTCGCCAGCTTCCGTTTTCAAGACGGTATGTGCGAGGTGGTCTATACCACGTCTCCTAAGCCTTATCGCTACCACGCCGAAAAGGTGCAGCTTCTAAAAGTACAAAGCCGAATTGATCCCGCGCAGTTTATCCTTACCGTGGACGGAAATCCTCTTTCGCAGGTCGATGAGATTCTGGATTTTGGCCCCTTTTATCGCTTCCTCAGAACGGGGAAAAAAGTCCTTACATGCTCCAAAAGCCAAGTGGAACTTCAGAAAAACTGCCTTATGAACCAGAAACAGGCAGGTGTTTTTGAGTATTTCAAAGAAACGGCATCGGCGGTCAGTCTGGTTGCCGAAGGTGGGCTCAATATCCTGAGTGCCCAGTACGAGCGAATCAAAAGTGTCAGCGACGCAACTGTACTATCCTGCTATCTGGATTCTTCCAAGAAGCCCGCGGTGCGGACGCTCCCCGAGGCAGTCATCTATCCTTTTGGCCTGAATCAGAGCCAGAAAACAGCGGTGGAGAATGCTTTTTCCTCACAGATCAGCATCATCCAGGGGCCTCCCGGTACCGGAAAGACACAGACAATTTTGAATATCATTGCCAATGCTGTTCGGAACGGACAGACGGTAGCTGTTGTCTCCAATAACAACTCCGCCACTTTGAATGTGGCGGAAAAACTGGAAAAGAAAGGCCTCTCTTTTCTGACCGCTTTTCTGGGAAGTCGAGCCAATAAGGAGCATTTCCAGGAGACACAGACAGGTCAATATCCTGATATGTCGGCTTGGGTTCTGAAGGCGGAGGAGAAGTCACAACTGGATCAGGAGGTAACTGTTCTCTCCAGAGAGATCAGCGAGATGCTCAACGGAAAGAATCGCATTGCCGCCATCGAACAGGAACTCCTCCAGTTGACACCAGAGCAGCACTATTTTGGTGAGTACTACAGCACCTACACCCAGGCACCAAGGGATGAGGTGAAAGGGCTATCCGCTCAAAAGATTTTGTCTCTCTGGTCAGAGTACGAGCAGCAGGCCCAGCAGGAGAATAAATTGAGCCTGCTACAAAAAATATCCATCCTGTTTCGCTTCAATCGCAGTGCGCTGAAAGTATTCCTCCAGACGCCGGAATTGGTAATCCCGTATCTGCAGCGGCAATTCTATGTAGTGCGCCGACAAGAGTTGACGGAAGAGCGGGCTCAGCTGGAGAAGAGGTTAGAGCAGTATGCCTTTGACGAAAAGATGGCGGAGTTGACGGAAAAGTCTCTTCGGTTATTCCAGGCGGAGCTAAGTGAAAAGTTCCATTGGAAAGAGCCCCGCCAACGCTTTGAGATGCGGGATTTTCGTGGAAAGTCTAAAGAATTTAATCAGGAATATCCGGTAATTCTGAGTACGACCTACTCCATCAAAGGCACGCTAAACTTTGAACATACCTACGATTATCTCATCGTGGACGAAGCATCCCAGGTGGATTTGGCCACTGGCGTACTTGCCTTTGCCAGTGCTAAGAATATCGTCATTGTGGGAGATCTCCAGCAGCTCCCCAATGTGCTGGACGACCAGAACATTCAGAAAAGTGAGGGAATCTGGGGACGGTATTCTCTCCCAGAGACTTATCATTTCACCGCCCACAGTTTGCTCTCCTCTGCGATTGCCGCATGGCCGGAGGCCCCTACCGTTCTCCTGCGGGAACACTATCGCTGCCATCCCAAGATTATCAATTTCTGCAATCAGAAATTCTATGGTGGGAAGCTCATCGTCATGACGGAGGACCATGAAGAGCCGGATGTCCTGACCATGTACCGAACAGCACCCGGCAACCACGCCCGTGGCCATCTAAACCAGAGACAAATTGATGTGATTCGGCAAGAGGTCCTTCCCAGCTTGGAGAGACAGGGGTATGGGAGCATTGGCATCATTACGCCGTACCGGGATCAGGTGGCGGCAATCCAAACGCAGCTGGGCAAGGAATTGGAAGTGGCTACCGTCCATAAATTCCAAGGCCGTGAGAAAGACGCCATCGTTTTGACCTCTGTGGACAATGTCATTACGGACTTTGTGGATGATCCACGGATGCTAAATGTGGCGGTATCCAGGGCGGTGAAATCATTGACCGTCATTACCTCGCAGGACCCGCAGAACGACCGAACCAACTACGGCGATCTGGCTCGCTATATCGAATACAACAACTGCGCGGTGATTGAGAGCACGGTGTACTCTGTTTTTGATCTGCTCTATCAGGGGTATGCCGAGCAGCGGAGGGACTTTCTGAAAAAGCATGGGCGGGTTTCAGAATACGACTCGGAAAATCTTGCCTATGCTGTGATCCAGAATATCCTTCAAAAAGCAGAGTTTTCTTTTGTGGACTGCGCAGCCCATGTGTCCCTGGTCAACTTGGTGAAGGACTATTCCGTGTTGACGGAGGAAGAAACAGCATATGTCCGGAATCCCCTGACTCATGTAGATCTTCTTTTGTTCCGTCGTATGGATAAATCTCCTTTGCTTGCAGTAGAGGTGGATGGTGCCGCCTTCCATGCTGCGGGGAGTGTCCAAGCAAACAGAGATGAAAAGAAAAACCGGATTTTTGAACAGTGTGGGATTCCGCTGCTTCGGCTTCGGACAGATGGAAGCGGAGAGGAGGCGCGCATAGAACAGGCACTTCGGTCAGCAGTTTCTAACAGCTGACAAAACTGAGCTATTACCAAGAGAAGAGGAAACATAAGATGAATGTCATCTGCTTCGGCGACTCTAACACCTACGGCTATGACCCTCGCGGCTATTTCGGCGGACGCTATGACGGGAACAGCCGGTGGGTGGACATCCTGGCGACGGAAAACGGCTGGACTGTCTGCAACATGGGACAGAATGGCCGGGAGATCCCTTCTGCCGCTCCTGCCTTCCCTGCTGACACCGATTTGCTGATCGTCATGCTGGGGACCAATGATCTGCTCCAGGGGTGTAGCCCGACGCAAGCCGCTGAGAGACTGGCACGGTTCCTCTCCGGTGTCTCCCTGGATCGAAGCAAGCTCCTGTTGATCGCACCACCGCCAATGACCCTGGGCGAGTGGGTGCCCAACCAGCAGTTCATTGATGACTCCCACACCTTTGCCAAGTGCTGTCAGACCCTGGCGGAGCAACTGGGTATCCGCTTTGCTGACGCCGGGAAATGGGACATTCCCCTGGCCTATGACGGCGTACACTTCACAGAGCAGGGCCACAAGAACTTTGCCGCCGGACTTCTGGAGGAACTCAAATGAAACGAATTTTACCTCTGCTGCTTTGCCTACTGCTACTGACTGGATGCGGTGGAAACACCTCGGACAGCTCCTATGTGCAGATCACCCAGGAAGAAGCCAAAGAAATGATGGATACCCAGGAGGTCATCATCCTGGATGTGCGGGAGCAGGACGAATACGACAGCGGCCACATCCCCGGTGCTGTCCTGCTGCCAGTGGGTAGCATCGACGAGGATACTGCCGCCGAGGTGATCCCCGAAAAGGATTCTACCGTCCTGGTTTACTGCCGCAGCGGAAACCGCAGCAAGACCGCGTCCTCTACGCTGGCAGGCCTGGGCTACACCAACATCTACGAATTCGGCGGCATCAATACCTGGCCCTATGAGACAGAGCCATAAATATAACGGCAGCCTGTAAACAAAGCAAAATCTACATCGCCTAAACAAAGAATACGGGACTGGCTTTTGTAAGCCGGTCCCGTATTCTTTTTCTTGTCAGTGATTCAGGAGTTTTTCAGCCACTCCACATATTCCTCCAGGGTGATGACATCGCGGTCACATTTCTTTTTCATCTCTCTGGCTTGCTCACTCCAGGCATAAAAATCCGTATCGGAAATGCGACCGGCTTTGATCCAGGCAAACCGCTTCTTATACTCCTTGCGGTAGGCCTTGAATACCGGATCGTCCGACTGCTTCTTTGTCCACTGCTGGAAGGCTCCAGCCTCACGGCAGGTCTGCTGTCCTCTGGGCACCGGACGCTCACAGTACTCTGCGCTGACCCGTCCGGTCTGCGGAAAGTAGCGGCCGCAGTTCTTGCAGCGCCGCACCGTAATGCCCCTCTCCACACAACTGCGCAGAGAATAGTCGATCATGTCCGGAATGCTGGCAGAGTACAAAACCGGCGAACACCGCCCCGGCTCCACCGGCTCAAAGCTGAGCGGAATGGGGCGGAAGCGAAACAGGCCGGGATCCTTCGGACTATCGTGAAGATAATTCTTAGCCGCCTGCTGCTGTGGGTCGCGCCCTGCGCTGTCCACATCCAGAACTAAATCAAAGAATCGCTGCACCTGCTTCTGATAGAGGAGAAGCTGCTCCGGGAGATCCCGCAGTTCCGCCAACATCTGCTCATCCTCCGCGCTGCCCCAGTCACCATAGATCCCCATTCTGGAGAAACGGTCATACCAACGCACATACAGAAGCTCCAGATAGATATGCCGACTTTTCAGCTGGCCCAGTTCCACCATGGCCTCTGTGCCGGCATCCCGGTCAAACTCTGTAATCAGCCGACTCCAACGATCTGCGATCCGCTGGAGAATGGGTGTCAGTTCCCCACAATCCATCTCCAGAAAGGTGAGCAGGCTCTCCAGGAATGGAAACTCCCGATCAACGGACGGTACTCCCTGTATGCCAGAGGCGTCACACTGAAAAAACTCCCGCTTTTCAGAGAAATACATTTTCACATACCACATAGTCGGCTCCTTAAAATAGACTAATTTTAAATTAGAGTTTCAATAGACTTGACAAACGTATTTTGGTGTGTTAAGATACACTCGCAGCGATGACTGTCTAATTAAAGTTATTATTAGTCTAACATCAGGAAGGCAATTTGTCAATGAAAACTTTCCTTGTCCTCCTGGTACTGCACCTTGAAAACAGAATACCCATCACCAGAGATGATACTCCCCGGAGAAGTACTGCCATGACGCTGTTGTGGGCGAAGCAGCGGAGCATGCCAAGGGGAAGCAAACGCTGTGCGCGTCAAACAAGGCCGCAGGGCTGGAACAGGTATGGTGATGGCCAAACACAGGCAAAAGACAGTCACCGTAAAAAAAGACCGCTGAACTGCTGCAACAGTTCAACGGCCCGCTGCGTTTCGGAAAACACAGCCCAATCTGTGTTCAGTTTATCAGAGAGACCTCCGAAACGCAAGAACAATTTATCTCTGTATTTGGAAATGATCGGAGGTATTGAAATGAAGATGTCAGTCTGTAAAAGCTACGACGACCTGCCGCTGTTTCTCAATGCAAAACTGGTGGCACAGGTGCTGGGCGTGTCCATCTCCACCGCCTACGAGGTGATGCACGAACCTGGTTTCCCCACACTCCGTGTGGGCAGCCGCATGGTAGTACCGAAAGAAAAGTTCATTCAGTGGGCGGAGGAGCAGTCTGGAGGTGCGAAATGAGAAAGCAGAGCTGGACCAAACGGGACCCTATCAAAAACTATTTCCCACTGCCCAACGAGATCTACGATCTGGGGCTGTCCCGCGGCGCGATCTCGGTATACAGTTTCCTGCTTCGCCGGGAGGACCGCAAGACCTATCAGTGTCTGCTTAGCTACCGGGAGATCGGTGAGGGCGTGGGCATGTGCGTGACCACGGTACGCAAGTATGTAGCAGAGCTGGAGGAGCAGTCGCTCATTCGCACCGAGCGCACGACTGTTACCACCAAAGACGGCCGCAAGCGCAACGGCCGTCTGCTCTATCATATCCTGCCTATCCAGTTGGCCATCGATCATTACTATGAACGGCAGATGGACATGGCCGACTTGGCATTGGAGCAACACAAGGCAAAGCAGCGCCTGGCCGCGCTGGAGAGAAAGGAGTGTGTATCCGGATGCTGATGCAGGAACTGGGCCGCATCCTTCAAGAAGATCCCAACCTGTGCGCCATGGCTATGGTGGACAAGCGAAAGTACATCATCAGCAAGTGGAACGCCAGTCATAGTGAGCCCATCGACGAAGATGCTGTGGCACTGTTCCTCTGCGATGAAAACCGCGGCAACCTCACGGATGAGCAGAGAGCCTTTGCGAAAGAGCGCTGTGCGGAATTTGAATTCTGCAATCAGATTACTGTGTACCGACTGCTTCAATGCGGCGAGATGATGCGCCAGCATCTGGTGTCCGGCCCGGCGGAATACTTCCGGATTTTCCAGCCGCAGTGCGCCGTCCCCTGCGGCAGAGGAATCCCCCTTTGCAGCGGCCTGTGAGGCGCTGTGTGCCCTCCTTGCGGGCAGGGTAGAGTCCCTGCCCCATCGAGGGATTTGGAGCGGATTTGGCCCGATTTCGGGCCAGGCTTTGGGACGGAGGCCACGGAGGGACGAAGAGCAGGAGAAAGCCCTGGCGCTTTTGTGAGCCCGGGCAGTCACAACCACCCGCAGTGCGGGCGGTTTCGGGGATTTGAAGTTGGCGCTGTTTCGGCCAGTAGGCTTTGAGATTGGCGCTGTTCTTGTAAAAAAGCGCCTGAATCCCCGCCGTTGTGGGATTTCAGGCGGCGCTGATGAGAAAAGGAGGCGATTTTGGAGATGAAAGAGTCGAAGAAGAAACACTCGGTGTGGCTGAGCGAATCGGCCTGGGCCAATGTGGAACATCACTACCAGGCGGACAACTGCTCCACCAAAAATGAGTACATCGAAAAGGCAATCCAGTTCTATTCCGGCTACCTGGACACGGAACACGCGGAGGAATATCTGCCTCGTATCCTCTCGGATGTGCTGGAGGGCAAGCTGGGTGCTTTCGGAAAACGCATGGGGCATCTGATTTTCAAGCAGGCAGTAGACCAGGATCTGATGGCGAATCTGCTTGCCAGCGATATCAATGTTAGCCTGGATACGCTGCAAAAACTTCGGGTACGCTGCGTGAAAAATGTGAAAGAGACCAACGGGGAAATTGACTTCCAGGATGCGTTCCGGTTTCAGAAGAGGATTGAGGAATGAAGGGTCTCATTCAAAAGTCCGGCTACATCAAGCCGGGAAGCGGCGGACACTACGCTGACTACATCGCCACCCGAGATGGTGTGGAACTGATGGAACCCATGGCAGGCGGTGGTTACCTGGAGTACATTGCGGAGCGGCCCCGCTCTCACGGGCTGTTCTTCGCAGACGGTGCTGCTGATCTGGAGCAAACCATGGAGGAGATCAACGCACACGCCGGTCCGGTGTGGACCTTCATCTACTCCCTGAAACGGGAGGATGCCGCACGGCTGGGCTACGAAAACGGTGAGAGCTGGCGCAGATTGCTGCTGGCCCATCAGACAGAACTGGCGGCAGCCATGAAAATTCCGCCCAGCAGCTTTCGGTGGTGCGCTGCCTTCCACGATGAGAAGCATCATCCGCACATTCACATGATGGCATGGTCCAATGATCCAAAGCAGGGTTACCTGACCGAACGAGGCATTGAGCAGATGCGCTCCCAGCTGTCCAACGACATCTTCCAGGACGAGCTGTTGTCCCTCTATCAAGAGAAGGATCTGTCCTATCAGCAGGTGCGGGACGCGGCAATGGAAGCCATGGGCCGTCTCACTCGGGAGATGAAGTCCGGCCTCTGCGACAGTCCTGTCATCGCTGGGCAGATGGAAACGCTGGCCGAAATGTTATCTGAAGTCAAGGGCAAGAAGGTATACGGCTATCTGAAAAAGCCGGCCAAGGCCCAGGTGGACGACATCGTGGATGAGCTGGCCAAGCTCCCGGAGGTGGCGGAGTGCTATGAACACTGGAACCGGCTGCGGGATGAGTTGGCGCGGTACTACAAAGACACGCCAAGAGAACACAAACCATTGTCACAGCAACCGGAATTCAAGGCCATAAAGAATATGGTCATCCGGGAGGCAGAGGAACTGCGCCTGGGCACCTTCACCTTCGAAGATACGGCCATGAAAGATGAAGTGGATGAGGACCAGGAGGAGGTATACTACGCCTGGTCCTCCCGCTGGCAGATGGCCGAGGCCTACCAGAACGCGAAAGAAATCCTCTCAGTATATGAAAACACAGAGGAAGAAAAAGCGGAGCAGGTGCGGATGCTGGAGCAGCTCTGGGACGCTGGCTTCACCGTGGCAGCCCACCTGCTGGGTAAATGCTGGCGGGATGGTATGGGTGTGCTGCCGGATGACGAACAGGCGGAGCTGTGGTTCCGACGTGCAGCCGAAGCCGGTCATGACTTCTCACAGTACGCTCTTGGTAAACTGCTGCAAAGCCAAAAGCAGATGGAGGAAGCGGTGTCCTGGTATGAGAAAGCGGTGGCGCAGGGCAATTCCTACGCCGCCTACCGGCTGGGGAAACTGTATCTGGAGGGAAAGGATGTCCCAAAGAATACGGTCAAGGCGGTGGAGTATCTGACTAATGCCGCCCAGGAGGGGAACCAGTATGCGCAGTACACCCTGGGCAAGCTGTATCTCACCGGAGAGGATGTGGCTCGGGATCGAGAGCAGGCGTACCGCTGGTTCTGGGAATCCGCGTCCAAGGGAAATGAGTACGCCCAGTTCTTTCTGGATCACTTCAATGACAACCGCAGCCCCAATGTGCTCCTCTCTGCCACCAAGCTGCTCCACCACATGGGGCGCATCTTTCAGGACAACTCCATTCCGCCCTGCCCGCCGGGCAGACAGAGAGCGGACCGTAAACTGTTCCAGAAGATCCGCCAGAAGAAGATCGCCATAGGTCACAAGCCGGATGACCATGAGGAGGAGCAGAACATGGGTGGCATGACCATGGGCGGGATGTAGGCGTATTAAAATCTGACATGCCAAAACAAAGATAAAAACTCATTCACAGCCGCAAAATCTTTCTAAAAAAGTTTCAAATAAGGGCTGGATATTGTAAAGAGGTTCGGGTATTGTGTGTTGCTGATAAGGAGGCGATGCGCAATGAACGACTACATGAGAGCCCTGCATCAGCGGTTCTTCCGGGAGCCGGATGTGTCAGAGTTGGAAGAGGACATCGAGAACACCCGCCAGGAAGTGCGTGACTGCCTGGACAAGATGCAGCGCCGCAGGCTCATGCATCTGGTGGACAGTCAGAATCTATTGAAAGAAGAGATTTCCCTGGCCAGTTTCACCGCAGGATTCAAACTGGCCTGGGGGCTGAGCAAGAAACTGGAAGCAGACGGCCTGTACTCCTTCGGCGAGGAGGAGACAGAACGCGTCTGCCGCAGAATGGAACAGGAGGAGTGATCGAGATGACAAATCGACTTCCCATTCAGCGGTGCCAGTACTGTGGATGCGAGGACATCGGCCTTGGCTGGCAGCACGGCAAAGCGCTGGTCACATTCAAGAAACACGGAATGCTGGGCAACCGACTGCGGTATCTGATCTGCCGCCACTGCGGTGCAGTGCTCTACCAGTGCGTGGCGGAGCCTTACAAGTATCCTCCTGTGAAATAGTCTACACAGTAACCGCACGACAAACGAAACTGAAATACTGGAGGTGAAACAACATGGCAAAGAGACGACCATCCGGGGACGGCATGGTACGCAAACGGGAGGATGGCCGCTGGGAAGGCCGCATCGTGGTGGGCCACAAGGAAAACGGCGAACCCATCTTCCGATATGTGCTGGCCAAAACTCAAAAAGAGCTGCTGGCTAAGCTTCACCGTGACATGGATATCTATCAGGACGCACAGCTTACCGAGGACAGCCGCATGACTCTGGGCGAGTGGCTGGATCGCTGGATGGAGGAGTACGGTGCCGTCACACTGCGTCCCAACACCCTGCGCAGCTATGAGCAGTACATTCGGTGCTATGTGAAGCCGTATCTCGGCGGCAAGATCGTCTCCCGGGTCACACGGCTGGACATCCAAAAGTTGTACCGGAAGCTGAAGAAAGAGGGGCGCGTCCACGACCACCCGGAGTATGGGCACGAACTGTCGGACAGCATGGTGCTCCGCATCCACGCCATGCTCCACCGCTGTCTCAAAGATGCGGAGCGGGATCACATCGTTCCCTACAACCCCACAGACGGCGTCAAACTGCCCAAGAGCAACTACAAACCAAAGCAGGTTCTCGACCGGGAGCAGATGGATGCCTTCCTGGCGGCGGTGGACAAAAACGAAATCTGGCGGGACTTCTTCTACACGGAGCTGACCACCGGCCTTCGTCGAGGTGAGATCTGCGGTCTCATGTGGAGGGACTTCGATGAGAACGCTGGGACGCTCAAAATCCTCCGCTCGGTGAATGTACCTAAGCGGGGTGAAATGGAGATCGGCGAAACCAAGACTGAGAGGGGTAGACGCACCATCCGTCTGCCCCCCAGTACTGTCCAGCGATTAAAGGAGGGAAAAAAACACGCAATCAGTCAGTGGATCTTCCCGGAACCGCTGGCTCCGGAGAAACCGGTGCGCCCCAGCGCTGCCTACTACTGGATGAAGGTGCTGCTGAAAGAGGCAGGACTGCCTCACATCAGGTTCCATGATTTACGCCACACCTTCGCCACCCATGCCCTGGCCAGCGGTGTGGATGCCAAGACTCTCTCCGGCATCCTTGGACACACCAACGCATCGTTCACGCTGGATACCTACACTCATGTGACGCCGGATATGCAGAGAGCCGCCAGCGATGTAGTGGGCGGCTTTCTGAAAAATCTATTGGGAGAGGAGTTGAACCCATGGCAAGGAAACGAAAAAGCGGAACCGGCACCATAAGGCAGCGCAAGGACGGCCGCTGGGAAGGCCGGGCCGTGGTGGGCTATGACGACAAGGGCCTTCCCAAAACGAAAAATGTGCTGGCCAAGACCAAGCACGAGTGCCAGGAAAAGTTGACCAAGCTGATGGAAACAGTGGGTAGCACCAAGTCCGAGAAGATCTGCGCCGATATGCCCTTCGGAGAGTGGATGGATTTTTGGTATCAGACTTACATCAAGTCCGGTCTCCGCCCCGCCACGCAAAACACGTATGAGAGCACCATTTATCAGCATATCATCCCGCAGCTGGGTAAGATTCCACTGTGCCAGTTGACCCAAAAGGACCTCCAGCAATTCTATGCCTACCTGAAAAAGAAGGGACGACTCGTTCGCACAGAACAATATGGGAAGGGCCTGTCCGATCGGATGGTGCGAATGTGTCACGCCAAATGTCGGGCAGCGCTGGATCAGGCGGTGCAAGAGAACCTGATCCGAACCAACCCGGCCGTGGGCTGTAAGCTACCGCCCAAGCGGAGCCCGGAGATGCAGGTGCTGTCACGCCAGGAACTCCAGCGATTTCTCATTCAGGCCAAGGCGGATGGCTACTTTGAACTGTTCCTGCTGGACTTATCCACTGGCCTTCGCCGGGGCGAACTGCTGGCCCTCCAATGGTCCGACCTGGATCTGGATACCGGAACGCTGTCCGTGACCAAACAGGTCTATGAGGTAAATGGAAAGATGCAGCTGAGTGTCCCCAAACCAAAAGCCTCTATCCGTAAATTGGTGCTGCCGCCTGCCGTGGTGGAGGTATTCCGGGAATACCGAAAGACGGCAAAGTCCCGGTGGCTGTTCCCCTCCCCAAAGAATTTGGATATGCCGCTGACGCCCGGCTCCACGCTCCGGCGGCTCTATATCATTCTGGAGCGGGCTGGGTGCAAGCAGATCAGATTTCACGATTTGCGCCATACCTTTGCCACCATGGCGCTGGAGAACGGCATGGACATCAAGACCCTCTCCGCCATGCTGGGCCATGTGTCGGCGGCTACAACGCTGGACATCTACACGCATATTACCAGTGACATGTTGAGCGAAGCCGCTGCCAAAATTGACCGGGGCCTTGGCAATGAAGTGGCGGAGGACTCTTCTGAGACGGCGCAGAATCCGCTCACCGACTTCCAACCGGTCATGCGGCGTACCCGCAAGCCGGGAACCGGCTGCATCACCCAAATCAACGACCACCTCTTCGAGGGCCGCTACTCGCCCACCTGGCCGGACGGCACGAAACATTCCAAATGTGTCTACGCCCACACCCGGGAGGAGTGTGAGGAGAAGCTGAAGGTACTCATCCAGCAGCTGAACGCCGAGCGGAAGGCAATCCTGGACAGGCTGCGAGGAATCCCATCACCTGAGAAACTCACCAAGAAGCAGCGGCAGATTTGGGAGTATATGAAAATTTACCCCGACGAGACGAACTATAGCACCATTGCCAAGGGGGCTAAGGTGACCCGGCATACGGTAGCCAAGCACTATGAGATGATACAAAAAATACTGGAGCAATAGGAATAAGCCATCCGTAAGCAGCATTCAAATGCGGATGGCTTATATTTTTACTTTGTATTCTATGCCTGTTGCAGGCATTCTGCCACAGAATATCACTAAGCGTCGCAGCAACTCAAAACTGGATCGAGGATGCCCGGTAGCCCAAACAGAGATAACACCACCGTTACATAATTAGTATTAAGTAATGTTTATTTAAACCAGCTACGTTCTGCCTAAATCGTTTTCTGAATATCGTATTCATCCTTTTTTGCCTGAATATTGAGGGCTTTTTCAATATATACATTCATATCCTTCTCAAAATCATTCCATTTAACGCAAAGCATATAGTGATAATCTCCGTAATAAACTGTAGCATTATCAGCGCAAACATTTCTATCTGGTAATTTTTGATTAAATAAATTTCCGCGCATAATATCAAAAATAAAAGGACTTTGTTTATTATAATATGTACATCCACTTGGACAGCAGCTTTTTGATTGCATAAAGTAGCTATAATCTCCAGTCCGATCAGGAAGGACAACCGCCAGTAAAGCATTTGTATGACTTGTTATACTATCGCCGTTTTTGTTTTTGCGAGGTGTTTCCCTTAAAGAATAAGAAATTTCTTGTGGGATCCATTGATATCGTTCCGCTTTTAAAGGATCTTTCATTCCTTTAGAAAGAAGTACAATTGTTATAGAACTATCGTAAATACGATCTTTTAGTTTGCTCCAAATCGTTTCATTCGTAAGCTGAGAAAGATCTTCGCCGTCAGACTCTCCCTTATAAATATTATCAGTATTTCCGAGCTTCTCTTCAATTATATTAACATAGTCCCTTGCTGTGCAGAGACCCCAATATCCATTTCCCAAAATATTATAAACATTATTATCTGCATATTTGTAGGAAACAAAAATCTTATGCCCCACTTAAATAACATCCCCATTCAATTGGTTTTATAAAAATATTTTTATTTAAACATAGGTAATATAGATTAGAATTATCAGGATTACAGATATCGAAAAATATAACGGAGTTGTAGAAATATTTTTTATCATGATACATGGAATAGCAGGTACATTTTGTTTAAATTCGCTTGTATCCATTGAAAAATCAATCGCATCATCATTTTTTATAAGAGAAATCTTTTTATATAATTCTCTGAAAAGTTTCTCCTGCTTTAGGTAATACGCATCTAAAAACCAGAACACAATATTCAAAATCAGTGCGCAAGCATACATTCTCCAATCACTTTCTTTGAAAGATAATGCCACAATGGCAGCAATAATGGTAATGTTCCAACCTTTTAGATAGAAGGCATTAGATGCCATTCTTGATATTGCAGATTGAATATAATCCATATGTTTATACTTATTTTCCATGAATTTACCTCCAATGCTAATTTAACTTTTTGCCCTCAATTAAAGCCATTTTTTTATAATCAATATCTAAAAACCAATCGTCATTCATCTCTTTAAGAGAAAAATCTTTCTGATTTATTGATTCTTTAGATATTTGATAGATTGGCTTGCCCAAATCTGTAAAGTAATTCAATTCATATTTGCACCAAACAGAATTTAATGAATTTTCCGATACAACAAAAATCATCGCCGTAGACTGCTCCATACGTTTTTCTATTACTTTCAATGTAGCACCACAAAGCAAATGGCGTTTTAAATAGTCCGCATCGTTAATCCAGTCACAGAATATATTTTTACCTCTTTGATTTTCTGCTTCTATTAATTTCTGGACAAAACTACTGTCCTTGCTACTATGAGATATGAAATAATCATATTCTTTGATTCTTTGTTCTTTTGAATTTTCTATTCGATATTCGAGTTCTGCAGGATTTTTAGGAATCTCATATGTCTCAAAAGGATATATTTCTTTGAGAAATTTTCTTCTTGATTTGTTTTTTGTCTGTACTTGCATATACTTTTGTTTCCTCAATCTGGGGTGATAATTAAAGTTTTGCAAATGATTAAATGCTTCCATACGAAGCTGTTTATTTAACTCAGTGTCATTTAGCTTAAAGAAAAATTGAATTATTCTATCACTATAATATTTTTTGAGCTCTAAAAGTATATATCGCCTATCTTTTTGGCTTGTGCGTTTTCTTTCGTATAAACCAATTAACTGATCTATAAAAGAGGGGGTTACTTGTTGTGTCTTAGATAATGCTTTCTCGATTTTTTGATTTATCCGTTCGATTTTCGGTTTTCTTTGTTTAAGAAGATTCTCTTGTGCAGCTATCCGTTTCTCTTCTGAGTAGTTATCATAGTGTATGTGTCGATATTTCTTAGATAGAATTTTCGTGCATTGATTGGCCTTTAACAATAACACTTCTGGCCTTTCCATATTATATCTGTAATACCCGAACCTTTTTTTAATATGGCGGTCTTTTGTTTGATAATAAATATACTTAATTTCTACAGAGTGCCATTCATGCGGATAAAATTCTTTTAATAAATCTGCTATTTCCTTACTTGAGTATTCCCGTGGCAATAATAGCTGTATAGTTTTTATCTGACAATTCCACATTGATAAAATATCAGTAATCTCGCGTTCAAAAATGTGCTTTGTTACTCCTGACATCTTTATTTCTCCTTAATTTTGCAATATAGACGCTATATTACAATTCGAACCCTCAATTGTAAGTTATATATGCTTAGATACAGTTGTACCAATTCGGGGACATATCATTTAGATGCAAATCACATATTTGTGCCAGATTGAATTTGTATACATATCAGCAAACTGTCACATAATCACAAAGTCACACAACATTCATAGTATAAAAGCTATTATCTTAATTATATATGTTTTGAAAAAACAGCAAGTCGACTCTTTATCTCAGCAGAACCAGCATATCGATTCTAAATATAAGATAGGGGGAAAACTTCCCTCTAAAAACCGCGAATTTCAGAGGGGGTCCATATCTCGTTCTGTTTCCAGTGGTTCAGTTTTGGCAGCTGAGCTTCAAAGTAGGTTCTGACTTGCTCCGGGGGCCAGGCTTCATTGGACATGTGACTTTCCAGGAATTTCAGCAGTTCCTCAAGGCTGGTGTAGATGAATTTCCCGTCGGCATAACACCATTTGCAGTACTCCTCGTTGAAAGTACCTTCCGGCTCCCGGCTGATATTGGCATCCTCTAGGGGCATGCTACAGCACTGACAGATCAGTTGCCTGGGCGAGCCCAGCAGACATCAAACAGCCTGGAGAGCAGCTTCAAAGTTTCTGTGTTGGGCACCGTTTCGCCGGTCTCCCAGCGGGAGACTGCCTGACGGGTCACATGCACTTATTCCGCCAACTGCTCCTGGGAGAGTCCCCACTTGGTGCGCAGTTTCAGAAGGATTTCTTTGGGTTCCATGTTGATCACCACCTTGCCCGGATTGTACCACAGCGGGAGCAAAAAGCAAAGCAACTGACTGTTGCCCCAATTCTACTTCATGAACACATCAGGCATATCAGTTTTTAATATGCATATACAAAGAAGTGGGAAAAGATTTTTTGCATAATTTCCGCTCAATTTATACTGTTTCCGTTCCGTTTCATTTGCTTTCCGTCACTCTCTAAAGCCACTGTTTCCATGTGCTCCGCACCGCACTGTGGCTGAAAATGTGGTCAAAAATGCCTCCCGTCTTTTGCCGATAGTACATCCGTCGGCGTAGAGGGGAGGCATTTTCTGCTTTCTGAACATTCGATATGGTAACTCTAAACCAGAAACGGTACAAGTCATTTCGCCGGCAGCGACTCAAGTTTTACGGGGCAGTATACAAAAGAAAGTCCCTGCTTATTGTACCAAAGCGGAGGACAGTTTAAACGTGTTTGCCACTTGCATTTTCAGAAAAGGATATGGATACCTCCAGTCCCTGTGGTACAGCATGCCGGAACCGCACCGTCCCGCCGTGGGCCTTTACGATCTGCCGCACCAGTTTGAGGCCCAGGCCGTGCTCACCGCCCTGGGTGCTGGAGACATCTGCCTCCCGGTTCAGCGCCTCCAACCGGGCGGCATCTATTCCAACGCCATTATCTGTCACCATGCAGGTGCATCGCTCCTCCTCCGCGCCTATCATGACGGAGATATGGCAGCCCTGGGGATTGTGGACGATGCTGTTGCGGATCAGGTTATCCAGCATCCGCCGCAGAAGGGCGGCATCGCCCTCCATGCAGGCGGTACATCCTGGACGCTCTCCGGAAAATTCAAGCTCATACCGATCTGGCAGGCCGCCGTTGAGCACCTCGCTCACCGCCTGACGGCCGATCTCCACCAGATCGACCGTCTCCCGGCGGATAGGCTGGAGGGCATACTCCAGTTTGGTGGTCAGATTCAGATCGTCCACCAGGGATTTCAGCCGCTCTCCCTGCCGCCGGATGATCCCGGCCTGCTGCCGGGCCTCGGTTGAGAGGGCGTCGTTGTCCTCCAGTTCGCCGGCATAGCCCAGCACCATAGAAAGGGGCGTGCAGATGTCGTGGGAGACCCCGCGAATCCACTCCGCCCGGGTGTTGTCCTTTTGCATCAGATAATCTCCGGCCCGGTTGAGTCCGGCGTTGATCTCCGCCAACTCCCCGCATTCCTCCAGATGGTGGTGCTGTCCCTGGCTCAGGTCCTGAATTCCCCGCAAAATCGGGGACATAGCCTTTTCCACCCGCCGGGTGTTCCGCAGGAACAAAGAGATCAGCAGAAGCAGGTTGATGAGCAGGGCCATCGCTGCCCCCACTAAAAGCATCTTCAGGTAAGAGGTTTCCATAGAGAAATAATATTTGGCCTGGGTGCCGGGGGCGAATCCCACCACCATCAGCCTCCCGTCCGGCTGCCCCCATACCTTTACCGGATAATCCTGAAGGTACCAACGGCTGAAGGCCGCGATCCCGGCGCTGGTATAGGCCCGTGGCAGTTCTTCCGGCATACCCTGCTCCCAGACTACCGCACCGTTTTGATCCAGTAGCATCGCCCAGGCGTCGTTTTCTTGCAGCGAGACGGCCACGGTTTCATCTGCCGTCCAGATCCCGTTCCGCAGGGTGAGGTGGGCTTGGATTTCCTGGATCGAAACATCGTCCTCCGGCCCGCTCATATATCCGGCGGTCAGGATGCCGAGGAGCAGGGCAATATTAACGGCAAAGAACAACAGTAAGATCCCAATGGTGGAGGTGATATAGCGCCGGAAAAAACGCTGCACCGAGTTCACGACTTCACCCCCTTCAAATTGAGCCGGTAGCCCAGTCCTTTGGCCGTCACCAGGGAGACTGGCTTGGAGGGATCGGCCTCGATTTTTTCCCGCAGGTGCCGGATGTGGGTGGAGAGAGTGCTTTCATAGCCCTGCCAGAACGCGCCGCAGATGGTTTCGCACAGGATGCCGGTGGTGACGATCCGCCCGGCGTTCTCATAGAGTTTTTGAAACAGCTGGAGTTCCTTGGCGGTCAGGGAAATCTGCGCCCCGTTTTTCCGTACCTCCGCCTTCTCCAGGTCCACTGTGGAAGCGGCCAGTTCTACCGTCCGGGTTGGCTCTGGGTAAGCCCGGTGGAGGATGGCCCCCACCCGGAGCAGCAGTTCCTTGGGCAGGAAGGGCTTGGGGAGGTAGTCATCCGCCCCGGTCTCCAGACCCTCGATGCGGTCCTCTGCCTCACCCCGGGCAGTGAGCATCAGAACGGGGATGCGGCTGGTGCGGCGGATCTCCCGCAGGACCTCAAACCCATCCATTCCCGGCATCATCACATCTAAGACAATCAGCGCCGGCTGCTGCTCCCGCCAAACCTGGAGGGCTTCCGGGCCGGAGGAGGCGGTCACAAGATCCGCATAACCTGCCCGCCGAAAGATGGAGCACAGCATCTCCAAAAGATCCCGGTCATCGTCTACTAATAAGATTTTAGGTTCCACATGGTTCGCCTCCTTCCACTGGCTTTATTATACCGCCAAAGCAACGGCCTGCCCATGTCTTTCAGAAAATCTCAGAGATAAATTAAGGTTGGCTCAGCGTTATCTCAAGGTACGGGTGCTATCCTGTTGGCACAACGTAAAGGAGGGTACCGCTTATGAGCGACTGTATCATCGAAACCAGAGGACTCACCAAACGATACGGGGATCAGGTCAGCGTCTCCAACCTGGATCTCCATGTGCAGATGGGGCGCATCTACGGCCTTTTAGGACGAAACGGAGCGGGAAAGACCACCACCATGAAGATGCTTCTGGGCCTGACCGCTCCCACATCCGGCACGGTGTCCCTCTTCGGCCAGCCGCTGAAGGGGAATGAAACGCGCATCCTGCCCCGCATCGGCAGTCTCATCGAGTCCCCGGGCTTCTACCCCAATCTGACCGGAACAGAGAATTTGCAGATCTTCGCCCGGCTCCGGGGTCTCAAGAGTCCCAACTATATCAAGAGCGCCCTGGAACTGGTGAACCTGCCCTACCGGGACAAGAAACGCTACGCCCAATACTCCCTTGGCATGAAGCAGCGGCTGGCCATCGCCCTGGCGGTGATGCACGACCCGGAGCTGCTGATTTTGGACGAGCCCATCAACGGCCTGGACCCCATCGGCATTGCCGAGGTGCGGGATTTCATCCGGGCGCTGTGCGAGGAGCGGGGCAAGACCATCCTGATCTCCAGCCACATCCTCTCCGAGATCGCCCTGCTGGCCGACGACATCGGGATCATTGATCACGGTGTTCTTCTGGAGGAGGAGAGCCTTGTGGAGTTGGAACAGAAGAACGGGAAAGTCCTCCGCTTTACCGTGTCCAACGCAACCGTGGCCGCCCAGCTGCTCCAGAAGGAGATGGGTGTGCGGGATGTTGCAGTGGAGAACGGGCGGGAGTTGACAGTCCGGGATCTGCGTCTGGACACCGGCGCGGCGGTGCGGCGGTTCGTGGAAGCCGGACTGGTGGTGTCTGACGCCCATCTCTATGAGGACACCTTGGAGGACTACTTCAAGCGTATCACAGGGGGTGAGGGCATTGCTTGATCTCCTGTGGTGTGAATTTGCCAAGCTGCGGCGTAAGCCTTTGTTCTTTGCCGCCGCTGCCGTGTCCGCACTGATCCCTCTGGGATGCGCCCTCTTTCTGCCGGATTTTCAGGAGTTCACCAGCGGGGCCGAGGCGGTGGACGGCATGATGTCCACCTTGTTCCAGATGAGCGCCTATCTGCTTTTGATGCCGGCCCTGGTGGTGCTGGCCTCCAACCTGCTTTTTGAAGAGCAGGACAACGACACGCTGAAAAACCTGATGACGGTGCCGGTGGGCAAGCCCGCTCTGGCTATGGCAAAAATGATGCTGCTGCTTCTCTTTGCCATCGCCTTTATGGCGGTGGGCGGTCTGGTGATCCTGTTCATCGTGCTGGCCGCTGGGTGGGAGCCGGTGGGCTTCCTGCGGCTCTTTTTCGTGGGGCTCGGCCAGGGGATCATGATGTGGGCCGGGGCCCTGCCCTGCATCCTTTTGGTGGTGCTGCTGAACCGGAGCTACATCATCTCCGTGATCATCACCTTTTTCTATACTGCCGTCAACTACATCTTCAGTATGAGCGAGATCTTTACCACACAGCCCTTCGGCCTGAACCTGGGGACACTGCTGCCCGGACCGCTGACCTTTCGCTGGTATTTTCAGTATCTCGACTTTTCCGGCCCCAGTGCCGAGATGGCGGCCCTGTTAGAGCGGATCAGCCCCTATTTTCTGAATACCGCCCAGGCGTTTCTGGTGACCGGTGTTGAGGCGGCAGTGTTTCTGACCCTGATCGCGTTGGTCTACAAGCGTCAGGGCGTCTGAGGAGGTGCAGCATATGTGGAATATCATGCAAACGGAGTGGCGGAAGCTGCGGCGATGCCAGATCCTGCTGGTGGGGATTGTGGCCCTGGCCCTCTGCCCGGTGGCCCAGTATGGAACGCAGTTGGTTGTGAACCCGGAGATCCGGGACCCCAACTTTGACTTTATCCACCTGTTCGCCAATGTAGTGTGGGGCAATACCCAGGTGTTTCTCCCCATCTCTCTGGTGATGATCGGCGGGTGGCTCACAGACCGGGAGAATACCCACGACACGATGAAGAATCTGCTCACCATCCCGGTGTCCTACCCAAAGCTCTTAGTGGGCAAACTGGCGGTCACCGGCCTGCTGGCCCTGCTGTTTGGCCTTTACAGCGTGGCTGTGACGGTGCTCACGGGGACGCTGGCAGGGCTTCCCGGACTGACGCTGGGGGTGATCCTCCAGCAGGGCGGACAGGTGGTGGCCGCGGCGCTGGCCACCTTCCTGGTCTGTATGCCCATGATTTTGATATTCGGCCAGATGCGGGGGGCCTATCTGGGCGGCTCCATCCTGACCTTTTTCCTGGGGTACTGCATGTTGTTCTTCAAGAGCGGGTTCCTGCTCTCCGCCTACCCCTTCTCCGCGGCGCTGGTACTGGCCGGCTTTGATATGCAGGCATACAACGGTGCTACCCAGGCGCCCAGCATTCCGCTGTCCCTTCTGGGCATGGGGGTTGTCATCGCCTTGACTGCGGTGCTCTTGCTGATGTCCCGCCCCAGCAGCAAGGGAGCGCAGGTGAAACCGAAGAAGGCCAAGGGCCGGGGCCGCCGGCAGACTGGGAGGATGACGCGATGAGAAAGAGCCGAAAAAGATGGAGACTGCTCCTGACGTGCGGCTTGCTCTGTGCCCTGCTGCTGTCCGGCTGTTCTGGCATGATGCAGGCCCTGGCGGATGGGACGGATGCGGTACTCAATGGCTTGGCGGAGGGAACGGATCAGGTCGCCGGCGCTCTGGCGGATATGACAGATGCAGCCCTCGGTGCCGCGGCTGACGCCACGGACGATTTGGTCAAGGACGCCCTTGTAGACGCCTACGGCTCGCTGGTAGATACCGCCGGCTCTTGGGCGCTGATGCCGGACCGTTCCCTGCAGGGGGAGCGGGTCCCAGGCGAGGATGACTATACCGGCACTTATGCGGCCGACTACGATGACTTCTCCGGTACGGAACTGCTCTTCGGTGGCACCACGCTGGACCGGGAGGCCGGGAACATGGTAGAACTCACCTGCTCTCTCGATATTGAGGAAGGGGAGGCCGCCATCTTCCTGTGCTCCGGCTCGGAGGAACCGGTGCTCCTGCTGTCCGAGAGCGGGGATTACTCCGACACCATCGAGGTGGGCGGTGGAAGCGTCTATCTCGGCGTCTGGGCCGAGGGCGTGACCGGGAGCGTGTCCATTCAGATTGAGTAATTGGCAGGGAAAAGTTCGTGCGTCGTAAAGCATTGATCATCACAGAGAGGCGTGAATTGTACCAACAACTTATAGAAAGCCTGCGGAACACCTGTCTGGAAATCGATTATGCGGCCTCCTATGTCCAAGCAGTGAATCGATGCTCCCGATTCCACTACATCCTGATAATTTTGGATATTCATTTTTCCGAGATGAACGGCATGGCAGTTGTCCGCCGTCTGCGCCAGTTGGAACAGGCCCCCATTCTTGTCCTGTCTACCTGCTATTCCAGGCAGGAGGAAATCGAGGTGCTGAATGCCGGAGCGGACGCCTACCTCCCCGTAGAAGGACCACTGGATCAGGAACTGCTTCTGGCCCATGCCTCGGCTCTGATGCGCCGATACCTGAGCGCCAATACCAGAGAATACGCTACGATTCAGATCGCCGACATCGGCCTGAAAATCAACCTGAACCTGCGGAAGGCTTTCCTGAATGGAGAGAATCTTCGCCTGACTCCGAAACAGTTTGATATACTGCAGCTCCTTGTGGATCGCATTGGGGAGATCGTGACGAAAGAAGAACTCTTCGAGATTGCCTGGAAGGGAAATTATGATATTTATGCGGATGACGCAATCAAGTACCATATCAGGGAACTCCGGAAAAAACTTGGTCAACACGGTATGGCCCATCTAATTGAAACCGCCTGGGGTGTGGGATACCAAATCTGCTTGGAAAATGAGTGACGCATCCGCCTCAAATTCTGCGGGGGGAATAAAACAAAGAAAAGCCTTTCGCCATTTACAGAAGGCCCATGCTCCGCTATACTGAAAGCAGAAAAAGAGGAGGTGCAGCAATGGCGGGCAGGCGGATCTGCGCCGGGTACTACCGGCGGTACGACGGCA
>NZ_KI271675.1:73664-96459 GCF_000469445.2 Oscillibacter sp. KLE 1745
GGTACTACCGGCGGTACGACGGCAAGGTGGTCTATGTGGTTTCTCTGGCCACGGATGCCGACACCGGCGAGGAGACGGTCATCTGGACCGCCTACCCCTTTGCAGATGTCCCCAGGTACTGCACCTCCAGCAAAAAATCCTTCTGCGCAGTCGTGGAAATGGGCGGAGAGCGGAAAGCCAAGTACAAGCGGCTGACGAATATGAGAGTCTCAGAGGCCGCCATCGAGCGGCTGGAGGATGAGGGCTTCCGGGGGCCGGTGCGCAAAAGGCAGAGGCGACAACTGGAGGAAGAATACGACTCCCGCAAGTATCAGCAGTCTCTCTCCTACCTCGCATACGCAAAAGATCTCTGCGAGCACTACAACTTCGACCGGAGCAAATACCGTTTCTGCGTAAAGGAAAAACGGTTCGCCGCCATCACTAAAAGTGACTTCGCCAAGCTGAAAGAGGACTTGCAGTTCTTGGACAATGCCCTGAAAACGGTGCTGACTGCATACCAGGATTATTTCCGGGAGCGGTTCGTGGAAGGTCTGTCCATCCGCAGGTACGCCGAGGCCCATCAGCTCAACCGGGGCAGCGTGGACTACCTGCAAAAAAAGTTTTTCTCTGCCCTGGCTCGTCTGCTGAAGGAGCGGGACGAGGCCGAGGGCAGGTGCCGCCTGCGGAAATCGGCGCAAAACTGAATCGACCCAATACCGGGCGGAGCGTCTGCTGACAAAGCAGGCGCTCTGTTTTTCTGTCAGAAGTATGTCAAAAGGATATAAAGCTCCCAATAGAAAGTAGAGGCGGCAATCAATGTGCAGATAAAGCCGGATATGACAAATCTATGTCACTTGAGTAATGTCCTCGGGTAAAGTAGTGGAGGGAAAAATTCACCAGATGGAAAAGGAATATTTATTTTGTGAGCTACTGTACTCAACGGGTAATAAGGTGAGAGGAACTTTTGGAAGGAGGCCGCGATTATAAAAGAATCCAGTTACAAAAGCTACGATGATCTGCCGCTGTTCCTGAACTCAGCAACGGTGGCAAAAGTCCTTGGCGTCTCTCCATCGTCAGGGTATGAGCTCATGCACGAGCCGGGCTTCCCGGTGCTGCGCATCGGCAACCGGATGGTGGTGCCCAAGGAACAGTTCATCCAGTGGGTGAAGGAACACACGGGAGGCGGCACATGAGACACAGCAAATACAGTGGGCGCGGAAATTTTTTCTCTCTGCCTAACGAAGTGTTTCTCCTGGGCCTGAGCGCCGGAGAGTTGGCGGTCTACAGTTTCCTGAAACGGTGCGAGAACCGAAAGACGCATCAGTGCTGGCCCAGCTACAAAACCATTGGGCAGGCGGTGCGGATGAGTGAGAATACGGTGAACAAGTACCTCCGCCGTCTGGAGGAACGTGGGCGGATCGCCATAGAGCCCACCGAGGTGGTCACCAAGACAGGAGAAAAGCGTAACGGGAATCTGCTGTTCACCCTCCGTCCGATTCAGGAGGTGATCGACCAGCACTACGACCGCCAACTGGCGGAATTGGAGTTAGCCACAGAACGCCAGCGAGTGGCGAAACTCCTGCGGGAGCGTGAAAGCCCCGCGTAACCGCCTGTGGGCCGCTGTGTGCCCCGATTGCGGGAGGGGCAGAGTCCCTGCCCCTCCCGGCGGGTCTCAGGCCGGTGTGGGCCGGTTGTGGGAGGCGTTGCGGCACAAGGCTTCCGGCCCTTTTGGAGCGGAACCGAAGGACGAAAGAAAAAGCAGGATAAACGCCGGGGTCGCCAGTGGCGCCTCCGGCCGGTCACAACTGCCCGCAGTGCGGGCAGTTACGGGGGTTTTGCGGTGTATCAAAAGTGGGGTCAAAAACAGGCGGCGGGGATCACGCTTGCGGTCACAATCCCCAAGCCCCTACTGTCATAACGAAAAAACAGGGGTCAACCCCCGGAAAGGAGAACATTATGAGCAAAAAAGAAAAATTCCCCCTCTACCTCTCACCGGAGAAAAAGGCTATCCTGGAGCGCCGGTATCAGGAGGACGGGAGCCGGAGCATCACCGCCTTCATTGAGCGGGCGGTGGACTTCTACCTGGACTACCTCAGTGCCAACAATGCCGGACTGTTTCTCCCCACCTCCATCAAGTCCTATCTGGACGGAAGGATGGGACAGCTGGAGGAGCGGCTGTCCTCCATCGCCTTCCGGCAGGCGGTGGAGCAGGACATGGTGGCCGGTATCCTCGCCGACGCGTATCAGTTCAGCAGCGAAGATCTGCGCCGACGGCGGGCGGAGAGCGTTCAAAATGTGCGGAAAACCAATGGCCGCATCTCGCTGGAGCAGCGGGTGCGTGATGCTTGGGAGGAGGACGATGAGTGGCAGGATTGATCGTGAAAAGCCCTTATCTCAAGTGCGGAGGCGGCAGTTCGGTCAGCGGCTATCTGCGGTACATCGGCACGCGGGAACGGGTAGAGATCCTCCCGGATGACCGTCCGCCCACTCGAAAGCAGGAGCAACTCATCTCCAAACTGACAAAGGATTTCCCGGAGGCCAAGGAGCTGGGTGAGTATTCCGATTACAAAGACAAGTCCACCAAGGCCAATGCCTCTGTCTTTATCACCCGAGCACTGGAGGAGAACTGGTCTCAAGTTCAGCAATCAGATGGCTACATGAAGTACATCGCTACTCGGCCTCGTGCGGAACGGCTTGGTGATCACGGGCTCTTTGGTGATGAAGATGCTGTGGACTTGGAGCAGGCCATGCAGGAACTGGATGAGTACGACGGGAATGTGTGGACGCATATCCTCTCACTGAAGCGTGAGGACGCTGCGCGTCTTGGATATGACAATGCCAAAGCGTGGCGGAATCTGCTCCGAGCAAATCGCAATGACATCGCCGCCATGAACATCCAACCGAATCACTTCCGCTGGTATGCTGCCTTCCACGATGAGGGGAAGCATCCCCATGTCCACATGATGGCGTGGTCAACACAGCCGGGAGAAGCGTACCTGACGCGAAACGGCATCCGCAATATCAAATCCACGCTCACCAATCAGATCTTCAAACAGGAGATGCTCCACACCTACGAACAGAAGTCACAGTCGAGAGATGAACTGGTGCGGGAGGCTCGCCGCACGATCCGGCAGTTCACTCAGGAGATGACGCGAAGCCTCTGCACGGCTCCTGAGATCGAGCAGAAGATGGAGCAGCTGGCCGGACAACTGGAAACGGTCAAGGGCAAAAAATCCTATGGCTACCTTCCTAAGTCCGTGAAGAAAACTGTGGACGAGGTAGTGGACAAGCTGGAGGAGCTGCCGGTAGTGCGTGAGTGCTACGACCGGTGGTGCAGGCTCCAGGGCGAGGTGGAGAGTTACTACCACGACAAACCCAGAGAACGAAAAAAGCTGTCCCAGGAGAAAGAGTTCCGGCAGATCAAAAACGCTGTCATCCAGGAGGCGGATCACATCCGTCTTGGTGATATCTCCTTCGAGGATGATGACTTGGCTGAGCACGACGAGCCGGAACAGGCGCGTGGTGAGTCTAATGCCTGCCGAGAGCTGTGGCGAATCATTGGGAACGAGGACATTTCTCTGGATTACCGTGACCGGGCGGCAGAGAAACTGGAGCAGGTGGCGGAGCGCGGCGACGCCTATGCGCAATACTGGATGGGGCAGCTCTACCGGGACGGCCCTCTGCTGATCCCTGACAACCGCAAGGCAAAGCAGTGGCTCACCCAGGCGGCGAAACAGGGGTTATCGGAAGCACAGTATGCCCTTGGCAAGCTGCTTCTCTCTGACGATTGGGAAGTGCGGGACCCGGCCGAGGGCATCCGCTGGCTGAAACAGGCGGCGGAAAATGATAGCCACTTCGCCGCTTACCGTCTGGGCAAAGAGTATCTGGAGGGAAACACCGTCAACGAGGACACCACAAGAGCAGCAGATTGGTTCACCAAATCGGCGGAGGCGGGAAACCAGTACGCCCAGTACATGCTGGGCAAGCTGTGCCTGACGGGACAGGGGCTTCCACAGGATCAGGCCCAGGCGATGGTGTGGTTCAGCCGTTCCGCCTCCCAGGGAAATCCATACGCCCAGTTCTTTGTGGAGCAGCAAAACAATCTCCGCCCGCCCTCTGTCATGCTGGCGGTCACTCAGTTGCTCTACCACATGGGACGGATATTCCAGGACACCTCCGTGCCGCCCGTCGTCCCAGTAGGCCAGCAGGTGGATCGAAAACTCATGCGGAAGATTCAGGAGAAGAAGATTGCTATGGGCCACAAGCCGGATGACCATGAGGAGCAGTGGCCTGAAATGACCATGTAAGCGGCGCAGAATATGAGCCGCAAAACAAAGAATAAAATCCCTTCCGCCGGAAGGGTAGAAAGGAATCCGATGAAACGATCCAAGTACAGCTCATTCAACGAACTGCCCCTGATGCTGACCGTGCAGGATGTGGCCGATGTGCTGGGCATCGGGCTGGCCCACGCCTATGAGGTGGCCCACCGGCAGGATTTCCCCACCATCACCCTGGGCAGCCGGATCATCGTCCCCCGTGACAAGTTCATGGCGTGGATCGACGAACAGGCGGCCAAAAAGACGGAAATATTTTAGTGGCTATTTCAAAGATTCTGTGGTATTTGTTTGTGTTGCCAAAGGAGGGATGAACAATGGCAAAGAAACGAGCAAACGGCGAAGGCAGCATCCGAAAGAAGCCCAACGGCCGCTGGGAGGGCAGATACACTCAGGGCATCGATCCCAACACCGGCCGCGCAATTCAGAAAAGCGTGTCCGCCCGGACGCAGGCCGAATGCAAAGAGAAACTGGCAAAGGCCATTCGGGACAACCGGGGCATCCCAGTGAACCATAACGAGGACTACAACGTGGCGGAGTGGTGCCGGCTGTGGTTTGAAACCTACAGCAAGCCGGTGATCCGGCCCAACACCGCAAAGACCTATGAGAACATGATCGAAAACCACATCGTACCGGCTATCGGAGGAGTCAAACTCAAACGACTCACCGCCATCCAGATTCAGAAGATGTACAACGACTCCAAGACCAAAGGGCGGGTGCAGCGGTTCGAGAAAAAGACCGATACGGCCCTGTCTGGAAGCACAGTGCGGCGCATCCACATGGTGCTCTCCTCGGCGCTGAAGCAGGCGGTCAAGGAGCGGATCATTCCGTATAACCCCTGCGACAACTGCCGCATCCCGCCCAAGGAGAAAAAGGAGATGGCCATCATCCCGCCGGAGAAGCTGGGGGTGTACCTTAGTGAGGCGGAGAAGTACGGCGTCCTGCCCATGTTCTTTCTGGAGCTGTCCAGCGGTCTGCGACGTGGGGAACTGCTGGCGCTCCGGTGGGACGACCTGAATGTGAAGGATCGCATCCTCTCGGTGAGCAAGCAGGTCACTCGGATCGACGGAGAGCTGGTGGTGACGGAGCCGAAAACCAAGAACTCCGTCCGCAAGGTGGCGCTGTCCCAGCAGGCGGTGGCCTTGCTGGTGCGGGAGCATGAACAGCACCTGGACAACCCCATCTTGTTCCCGTCGCCCCGCACCGGCGGCTACTGGAGCCCGGACGCGGTGTCCAGGATCAACCGCAAACTGCTGGCGAAGGCGGGCATTGAGGAACATGTTCGCTTCCATGATCTGCGCCACACTTTCGCCACGATGGCCCTCTCCAGCGGCGTGGATGTGAAGACCCTGTCCAGTATGTTGGGCCACTACAGCGCCGGGTTTACCCTCGACACCTATACGCACATCACCAACGATATGCAGAGAGGTGCGGCGGAGAAGATCGGCGGTTTCATGGAGGCGGCCACGGCCAAGCCGGAACCGGAACCGCCCGACCCGCCGGAGGAGAGCCGGTGCAAGGTGATACCGTTCGAGAGAGTAGGATAACAGAAGTAAAAATCCGTTGCCCTTAGGTAAAAATTCACCTAAGGGCAACGGATTTGAGATGAGATTATTCAATGCTACTGATATACTCTTCCAACTTCTGAATAAGCATGAACCAATCTGCGCTGGTCACAGCTCCTGCAGCTACGGAAACAGCAACTTTCATAGAAAAATCTGAAAGAAACTTTTTGATTCCATCCACTGCCTTTTGCAGTCTTTTTTTCTTGGGAGCGGCAGAAGTGAGCTGTTCTTCAACAGACTCTAAATCGTCTTTGACATTATCAATTTCATCCTGAGGGACATCAGCCAACAAATCCAGGGACGGAAGAATTTTTGCAAGCAAATCTGTGATATCCGACACGGTGGATGTGCTGATATTAGAAGAAGTTATGTTTCCTGTTCCCTGTGCATTTGCAGTACCATAGTTGTTTTCGATAGTTTGATACACTGTGGGAACGGGCAACTTTGTTTCTGCTTCTAAAACTATCATCTCCATGGAAATAGCATCGTTAATGTAGTCAATCATTGGTTTAAATGTGTTGCAAACAAAGGACTGGATTATTTCCGAAAACTTTTTTGCAGAGTGATAATAGTGCATTGCCTCACCCAACACATTCACTGGAGTCCGCCCAGCAAGAAAAGAGAGATAATCAAATTGAGCTTTGAAATGTTGCTTTTCATCTACTGGAATAGATGCCTCAAACCAATCATCACTATGCTCCGGGAAGCAGTCTCTGAAATCAAATTCTGTAGTGGTAAGGATATCTGAGATTAAATCCTGAATCCATTCCGTTTTAGTCAAATAAGAATAAAAACGGATCAATGCAACATCCGCTGTATCATCATCGCAGTTTAAAAAATTACTTGATACACGTCTAAATTCAAGACTAATTGTTCTGAGTTCACGAAGAGTAATCATATATCCACCCCACAGTACGGACAAAATATTTTGGACATACCAGCACAGTACAGGACCTTAACATGCCGATTGCAACAAGTACAGTTGAATTCTACCTCTGATGTGTCTTTATCCTTCAATTCCTTCGTTGCTACTTTTTTTAGCGGACGATACTTCATCTTGATTATGCCTTTAGATCTATTAATAGATTTTGCCATCTTACCAAAAGCCTTGTTGAGTTCCTCGACAGCATAATTGTATGCCATTGCCTGAGCCTGCTCAATTACCTCGTGGGAAAGAAATGCGTTCTTATATCGTGTAAGGCCGCAATAGGGGCAGAATAAATCTTCAAACGGGTGTTCATCATCCTGATATTCTCCAGCTTGAAGTTTAAATTCTGAGCCACAAAATGGGCACTCAAAAGTGACATACCCTTCGCTATCACCTTGAATTTTAATGGTTAACTCCATATCACAACCCTCCCAAATGAGTATATCCTATAAAGTGCAGAAAGACAAGATTAGTAGCATGTACTTTTGGCTTTCTGCCAATTAGGGATGGGTTAGGGATTTAGCGGTTTCAGCCGCTACGCTCACTCATGCGCCCGCCGATATTGCACTCTTTGAACCACCTCAAAACAGCAAACGCCAAAACAGTAAAATTCAAACTAAAAACGCAGAAAAACCGCCTATTTAGGCGGTTTTTCTAAGAAAGGTGGTCCGAGTGACAGGATTCGAACCTGCGGCATCCTGCTCCCAAAGAGTTGAAGAAAAGTTTTTTGTATAATTTCGGTTTATTTTCTGACGTTTCTGCTCTGGTTTATTTGCTTTCCGTCACTCTTTAGAGGTGCTGTTTCCATGTGTTCCACACCGCACTGTGGCTAAAACTGTGGTCAAAAGCCCCCTGCGCCCTTTACAGGTACCGCATGGGAACGACAAAGGGCGGGGCGTTTTGCCTCAACCCACGGATCAGAATTTGCGGAACATAAAACAAAAACGATCGGAACTGCCTCAAGTATGAAAAAGGCGTCCCACATAGCTGGTCATGGGGAAACAGGCATGGTATAATGACGGTGAAAATCCACATACCCAGAGGTGAGCTCATGTACCGCATCGCCGTTTGCGAAGATGACCCGTGCACCGCGGAGCAAAATAAAACAGCCGCCTGTCATGTGCTGGAGGGAAAAGGACGTTCCCAGGGGCGGGACTACGACATAGACGTGTTCCATGCCGCCCTGCCGCTCATGGAGCGGCTGGCGAAGGATCCGGGCGCTTATCAGCTCCTGCTGCTGGACATCCAGTTGGAGGGGGACAATGGCGTGGAACTGGCCCGCTTTCTCCGGGAGCATCAGGTCAGCGCCTCCATCATCTACATCACAGACCACCCCGGTTTCGCGCTGGACAGCTTCCCCACCTACCCGCTGGAATACCTGCTCAAGCCGGTGGATGAGGCGCGGCTGGCCGCCGCTCTGGATTGGGACTGGCGGCAAAGACATATCCAGCAAAAACGACCGGTGCTGCGTGTGGGCGGTCGGCTCATTCCTCTGGATGAGATCACCTATCTGGAGATCGCCGGACGAAAGACCGCCATCCACACCAAAGAGGAGCGGATCGAGTACGCCGTCCCCCTTTCCAAGCTGAAAGAGGATTTTCAAACGCAGGGCTTCTGCCTGAGCCATTTCAGCTATCTGGTCAATCTGCGCCACGTGGCGCGGGTGGAGCGGGACACCCTGACACTGGACACAGGCGAATCCATTCCCGTCAGCCGCCGGTACTATCCCGACCTTATGGCCCGCTATGTGGAATCTCTGAAATGAAAACTCCGCTGCATCCCACAAGGAAGCAGCGGAGTTTTTCTATGATTCTGTCTCAGGCAGCAGCAGGGCGGTACTGGCGGAAAAGGAGTCCTCGGCGGCTTTCAGGACCAGCTCACTGTGATACTTCCGGGCGGTGGCCCGGGCGGACTTGAGCCCTATACCGTGGAGGACACCGGACTTGGTAGAGCGGTACAGCCCCTCCTCCGGGTCGAAGTCCACCGGGGCGAACCGGGCATTCTCCACACCTACATACAAATATTTACCACGGATGTGCATGGTCACCCGGAGCCACTTTTCCGCCCCCTCGGGGGCTTTTTCGTTGGCCTCCAGGGCGTTTTCCAACAAGTTCATCAGCAGGGGGCAAAGGTCGCTGTTGGGGATGGGAAGCTCAGGCGGCAGATCCACCTTTGCCTCGGCGCATACCCCCGCCTCCGCGCCCCGGGCCAGCATGGCTGTCAGAACGGTGTCCACCGCCGGGTGGACGGTGTAGCCATTGCTTCGGTTCAGCTCGGGCCGCTGGGACAGGGACTCCAGATACTTCTGGATCTCCCCCATATCTCCCTCTCGGCACAGGCCCTGGAGGGCGGTGACATGATGCCGCAGGTCGTGGCGAAGAGTCTGGATCTCCTCATTGTGCTTCCGAAGATTTTCATAGTTTTCCCGGATCAGTTCCCCACGTTGGAGGAGAAGCCGCTCCTCGGTGCGGCGCTGGGATTCCCGCCGGAACAGGTCAATGAAGGCGGCCAGGATGCCGGCAGCCATGGTCAGTGCGGACCACGACCACAGCAGGAAGCGGGGCAGGCCATTTTGGAAGCCGGTCCGGAGATGAATCATCAGCTCACGCCCCCATGTGGGATCGGCCGCAGCATGGACGCCGCATACAGCCAGCCCCATTCCCAGGACCGCCAGGAGCAACGGGGCGAACAGCCGGTAGAAGCCGTTCCCCCGCTTTCTCCAAACCAGGGAGAAGACCGCAGCGGCCAGCAGGCCCAGAAGCCCCAGATACTCCGATACCACTGTCAGCAGAGAAGTGGCAGAGGCCCGGCCCAGCAGTGCGGTCAGACCGTGGAGAGCCGCTGTCCCCCGCAGAATCCAGCGCAGCCGCCCGTTGCCCCGGCTCCCCAGAAAGAGCAGCAGAGAGGTCAGGCACAGGGCGCGGCTCAGAGCGTTCAGATCCACTTCCGGGTATGGGAGATAGTGACCGAAAAAGCTGGCGGCCCCCAGAGGGACCAGCATGAGGAAAAAGGCGGCCAAAGAGAACATGAGAAGGCCAATGTCCCAACGGTCCCGGAAGCTCTGCCACAAAAACGCAGTGGAGAGCAGAGGCCCCAGCACAAAGCAGAGGGCCGCAGGGATGGCAGTCCGGAAGCTCTCTGCCACGATGCCGCTCTCATAGGCATATCCGCAGCTCAGCGTCACCGCGCAGGGGTAAACGGTAGGCTCCATCTCCGGGATCTGCTTTTCCCCTAGGCCGGTGGACTGGGCAATGGTCAGGGTTTTACCCAGATAGTCCGGGGGCAGGGTGATCTCCACCGGCTCCAGCCGGTCCCAGCCCAGCATGGGCAGCGTCAGCTCTCCCACCCCGCCGGATTGCTCCGGACAGTCCGTGTAGAGGCGCTCCCCATCCAGGAACACCGCCACGCTGCGGTTGACCGTGTCCAGATATAAAACGGGGCTTTCCACCTCCTCGGTCAAAATCCGGGAAAAGTAAAAGGTCTGCCCCGGCGCGGAAAGACCCGTGTAGCCGATGTCCCCGTCTGGCAGAAGCGCCGCGCGGGTCTCGCCCTCCTGGGTAAAGACCTCCCACTGGACGGTTTCCACGGACAGGTCAAAGGTCTGTTCCGTCATGGGCTGAGTAAAGAACAGCAGCGCCGCAGCGAAAAATCCGCACAGGAGCAGAACCATAAACGACGCCGCGCCCCGTATGATCCAACGTCTCATTCAGCCCGCCCTCCCATCTAACGTGTTTCCTATTCTAAGAGTAACGGGGAATCTTCCTTCCGTCAAGGGTACGGGCTTACCAAGTTTGCAGGAAAATTGACCATGTTTGCAATCCCTATTGAAACAGCAAAATGTTTCGGTATAGTGATAGGCGTAAGGAACTGTGCACCGGACTAAAGGACTGGCGTACAGAGAAGAATTGCAAGGGGGTGACCCCCTTGCACGGGATGAGGACCATCCCGTGCAAAGATCCTCCTGCAAAGCGAAGGGAGAGTTTCTATGAGAAAGAACTGGAAACGATGGATCGCGGGGCTGCTCACTGCCATGATGCTGGTCACCATGCTGCCCACGGTGGCCTATGCCGCAGTTGGCGACCTGCTGGACATGAGCGGTGTGCAGCGCGCCGCCCTGCTGGCTGCGCTGGAGGAGGTCTACGGCGACGACGCTGAGGCATATCTTGCCATTCTGGAGCAGTACGGCCTGGTGGACGAGGACGGCAACCTCGTCACCGACGAGAAGATCATCATGGATGGGGTGGAATACACCCTGGATGAGATCGAGGCCATCTTGGATGACCCAGCCACCGACCTCACCAAAGTGGTGGAGGTGGACGGACAGTACATCACCCTGAAGGACCTGAAGACGGTGGTGGAGATCGAGCGGTATCTGGCCTATATCGAGGCTACCTACTTCACCGAGCAGGACCTGACCGACGAGCAGATCGACAGCTTCTACGATTTGGCCCAAGCCTGGGCCAACGGAGAGGTCATGATGCTGGCCACCAACGCCCTGGACGGCGTTGGCCCCGCCGGGGTGGACCACGACGTGCGGCTGACCGTCACCGGAGCGGCCACCGCCGAAGAAAACGGCGAGTATACCGTCACTGTAGAAGCCTCCCGGTCCTCCACAAATCAGGAGATTACCTTCTCCTGGCGGACGGTGGACGGCAGCGTGACCGCCGACATTGACGGCGAGGAGACCGTCACCATGTACCCCGGCGAGAGCAAGACACTGACCGTCCAGGTGGGCGAGACCCCAGAGCGCGTCCAGGGCACGGGAACCTTCCTGGTGCAGCTCTATGACCTGAAAAACGCCCTTCTCTCTGACGGCTCCACCCGCTGGGAGCAGACCGTGACGGTAGATAGCGACGACTATTTCAAATACTATTCCCGTGTCTCGAAAACGCTCAGCTATGAGAGACGAGAGCATGGTGTTGAGACTGATTGGGTCGTCGCAGGCGGAGATGAGGAAATGCGGGACCGGATCCGGGATGGCGGCAACCCCATGTTTCTTGCGGATAAAGAAACGCTTTCTCTTGAAGGGATGTCCTCCGGAAACTATTTACGCATATTTGAAAGCGGCGGCGGTAGTTTGATTGCCGGCAATTTTCAGTACACAGTTGGTGCTTTAGGGTGGTTTTTTGACCCCGGTTCCTCGCGCCCGATCGCCGAGGAGCGGCCATTCTCCTATGAATTAAAGATCGATGATGAAGTGCTCCAGGCGGACGACAACTTTACTGATTGGGTCGTAGAAGAGACTTACTTGCTTCCTTCTATCGGGTTAGAGGCTTTCCCCACACAAAGCGAAAATCTGGATTATGAGGAGGGTGATGAGATCCCCGAGCACACGATGGAAATGAATATGTCCGGATATTACCGCCGGTATCAGACCAGCAGTGGCAGCGAAACCTCATTCGCTTTTGATCCATACCTCGAATATCGCGCATCCTACTACATGCAGGAGACCACCAAGGAGACCACCGTCTCTTTCTCCGCCCCGGCGGGCACCTACTACGCCGGACAGCAGGTGCCCATCGTGGCTACCTTCGATTACCCCGTGAAGATCACCGAGGACATGACCATCACGGTGAACGACGATCAAACACTGACCCCAGAGGAGGTGGAAACCACCGGCGAGAGCTGCACCTTCCTCTATCCCGTGACCGAGACCAGCGGCGGGGCCATCTCCGTCACTGCCGCCAACTTCGTGGGGGATGAACCCACCTGCCAGCTGGAGGGCGCCAACAAGCTGGAGTTGACCATCTCCCGGGGGACCGACGACCTGACCGGCGTGACACTGGAATCTCTGGACCGGGAACTGGCCTTTGGGGCGCCCACGCTGGCGGTGCGCCAGGAGCAGCAGGGGCAGAAGCCCGTGCTGACCATCACCCTGCCCCTGACTGGAAAGCCCTATGACAACTGGGTGTTGAATGAGGTGACGGACCTGACCACCGGCATCCTGCCCGCCCTCAAGGCAGTGCTCAGCCAGACGGGGGACACCCAGTATGACTTCCGGGTGAACGACCCCCAAAACCCCACGGCGCTGGTGGCGGAGATCACCCTGCCCTATAATACCTCTGTGGAGGAGTTCACCGGTCAGGTGGACTTCCTGCTGGACGGCTATGTGATGATCGGCTGGGGTCGGGAGTACACCCTGGACGGCTCCAAGCCGGTGGGTGCCTTTGACGGCGGCATCAAGCTTACCCGCACGAACAGCAAGACTGGAGAGCGCGAGGAACAGACAAGCGGCACAGTCTATTTTGACTTGGCGGAAATGGCGGATTGGGAGATGACGCTGTCCTTCACCCTGAAGGAAGGCGACTTCACCTGGGGCGACGTCACTAAGGTCACCGCGTACCCGGAGGACAACAAGCCGGAGGGGATCGACAATCAATTTCACTTTGCATGGGAATACTCCGGCCCCGTCACGGTAGTACTCAACGAGGACGGCAGCACCAGCTTTATGCTCACCGGGGAAACAGGATATGCCAATGCCAGACTGGTGGCCCTCAACGGCGATATGGAGGATGCGCTGCTTGGAAGCGTCACCCTCCATTGTGAAAACTGGGGAGGCGGGACAGGGAACGCTTTTCTCCAGATTCCCGAAAGCGGCAGAAACATCTCCGTCCGTGAGGGGAATGACGCCCGGATCTACTGGAGCAGCAACATTTGCGCCCTGAACCAGAACGCTGGGGAGGACGGAGCCTTTGTTCCCACCACCTTCACAGTGCAGCTGGGTACGCTCAATTTAGAGGATGCAGATCCAACGGTAGCGGTTGTCAAGGAGTGGACGGTGACGACCGATGAGAAGAACCCCATCCTCTCCGCCTTTACCATTCCGTGGGATGAAGGGCTGGATACATTCTACAATGAGGAAAGAACGGGGCTGATCGTTGCCTGTATCTCTGCGGAATATCAGGAAAAGCGGCTCGGCACCTATATCAACGAGAATGGTGTACCGGAGATGGGGGAGGGCGAGGAGCCTGCCATTGCCTACATCACGCTGCTCTCACCGCCCGCGTCCGTCAAACTGGACCAGCCCGCAGGCGGCCTGTACCAGACCGATGGCGGCGGGAACGGCAAGGACATCACTCTCAGCTGGACGGCAGACAACCTGGATGTAAAGAACGGCGGCGGACAGTTTGAACTGTACATCGCCGGTGGCGAAAAGACCATCTCGGAAACCGACCTGACGGGCGGGGTGACGCAGGATGGAAATACCTATTCCTACACCCTGAATGTCCCTGCTGTGACGCCGGAGACCGGCGACCCCGCCAGCTACCGGGACGCCTATACCGTCACCGTTAAGGTCCAGAACGCCGCCGACGCCGCCTGGGCCTATGACAGCTATGTGCTCTATGTCTACTCGGAGGACATCCTGGAGATCCTGCTGGACCACGACGAGAACACCGGCGGCAGCTACACCATGTCCAACGTGGAAAAAATCAAGACCCTGTGGGGCGACGGCGGAGAGAACGGCTCCAACGCCATCGTGGCCCTCCAGCGGGACATCGCCCTGAGAAACGTCATCTCCATCAACTACGGCCAGTATGCCTGGGCGGAGCTGGCTGACCAGATCGCCTGGGCCTCCAACGACAGCTCGGTGGCCTCCGTCAACTACCGGCAGGGCACTCTGTATGAGAACATCGAGAACTTCTCCTACACCACCTACCGCCCCTCCACCGACTTCGTCCTCTCCGGCCTGAAGGACGGCGAAACCACCGTCACCGCCACCCACGGCAAGCTGCCGGAGATCTCGGACAGCCTGACGGTGGATGTGGAAACCTTGCGGGATCAGCTCTACCTGTTCCAGTGCTACCCCAAGACGGAGACCACCCTGACCTATCAGGTGTACACCAGCGCCGCCAAAACCGCCACCGAGGAATACACCCTGACCACCAACGACAAAGGCGAGGCTGCCATCTATGCGCCCCACGGCATCGCCGGGGACATCTACTGCAATTCCGTGGCGGATGATGGGGATGACGAGGACGTTATCTTCCTGGGCGTCATCCGCAGCCAGAGCCTGGTGTCCTCCGAGGCCGACTCCACCAAGCTGCAGCTCTACCCGGTGAACACCCTCCAGCTGCGCCGGGCGGCCCAGGCGGAAATTTATCTAAAAAACTCGGACGGCACGCCCTATGAGGGGCAGGTCACCTTCCGGGGCGGCGTGTACCGGGGCGGCGAGTACTGCACGGGCGACAGAAATTCTGCGGTGCAGTTTGGCCTGCAGGGTGAGAAGGATCCAAGCCAGTGGAAGCCCGGCAACACACCTCAAACGGTCAGCACCAATGACGAGGGCCGCCTGCTGGTGAACATGGATCTTGGAAAGTTCAAGACCGCTGACAACCAGAAGGAGGTCCAGGCGGGCGAGGCGCTCTACTACCTGTTCCAGCTGGAGTACGGCGACGGGACTGGTGCGGAATATTATCCAATCATGCTGCGGGTGGACGCCAACCTGAACCTGGACGATGTGGCGATCTCCGGCGACAGCATCGTGGCCTGGGAGAAGAATGAGAGCGGGCAGAAGCAGCCCTATATCGCCCAGCAGACCCTGAGCTACAGCCCCAAGAAATACGCCAGCGTGGCCGACATCCGCGGGAACACCGGCAACGTGGGCCCCAGTGATACCTTCCCCACCGCCTATGTCACCACCTCCATCATGTGGTGGGGCGACGAGCACGCCAAGGACCTGGGGCGGGCTAACACCGTGATGCTCCAGGACGCCACCGGCAAGACCCCGGAATGTCAGACCAGCGAGACAACCACATATCCCTTCACGGATCTGGCCTTCACCGAGAACCGGATGACCATGGACAAGGATAGCATGGAGGAGTGGGGCATGGCCGCGGGCGAGAGCCGCGGGATGCGGGCCGTCCTCAGCGAGGACGGGACCACCGCCAGCCGCACCATCAGCCTGCCCTTCCAGATGGTCAATATGATCGGCGTACCGGAGGCGGAGGCCTCCAATGCCCTGACCGGAGCCCTGGCCGACGTCAAGAGCGGAATGACCGTGGATGCCAGCGGAGACGTTGGTGATATGGGTGACGGCGATATCATGATCGAGGGCGGCATGGATCTGCTCAGTGACGATGCCGGCTACGACCCCGAGAAGGACAAGTTCGCCGTGCGCCTGTACGCCACCAGCGACCCCACCGTGTTCCGCGCCCTGTTCGGCGTGAACATGGGCGATCTGGAGCCCGGCGTCTATCCCGAGTATGACGACCCGGACAACATGACCTTCGTCCACGGGGACGCCTCCACCGGCAAGAACCAGGAGCTGGAAGCCCTTCCCGGCCCCATGGACGTCTACAGCATGGTCAAGGGCAAATACCTGAGCGCCGCCAAGGAGGAGGCCCAGCAGGCCGCCGCCGGAAAGGGCCTCATGGGGACCAGCATGGCGCTGGGCGGCTACATGGAGGCGAATATCTCCTACAACAGCAGCAGCGGCAAGTGGGAGTGCCAGCCCATCAGCGGCGGCTTTAACGTAGGCGCTGGCCTGAACTTCAACTGGAACTTCAACGCCGTCGTGGGCATCGTTCCCATCACCGCCAGCGTCAACCTGGGCGGCGCGCTGGAGGTCCGCATGGACATGCAGCAGGGTAACTATTACGAGGTGACCTCCGGCATGGACGGTCTGAAGAACGCCGGCGACCAGAGCGCCTTCAACACCGCCCTGGCCAGTGCCAGTTATACCGACGCCACCGGTAGCGATTATCTTACCAACCTGCGGATGTACTTCTATATCAGAGCCTTCGCGGGCGTGGGCTTCGACGTCTCAGTGGTGGCCTTTAAGATCGGTGTGTTCGGCCAGCTGAATTTGGATATGCAGTACAAATGGCTCAACCGCAGTTATCTGGAGGAAAGCTCGAATATCAGCGCCGTGGGGCCGGTCAGCAGCCGGACGGACGACGTTATACAGGGCTCCAACCTGTCTGTCAGCGGCTCCACCGGCATTGAGTTCGTATTCAAATTCCTGTTCATCAGCTATGAAAAGATCTTCTGCTCCATCGGCTTTGAGTCGGAGTCCGATGATCCGGGGTGGAGGACCATCGAGGAGATCTGGAAAGCCAATAAGACCATCAACGGCAAGCCCGTCACCCGTATGGCCATGCCCAACGGCCAGGTGATATACGCCGTGGACCTGGGGGCGCAACTGGAACGCCGGGACTATGTGGACGCCGCCGAGCAGGAGTGGCTGGGCGGACGGCCCTCCATCGGGCTGTTCAGCCTGGACAAGGATCAGAACGCCACATTGGCGGAGACCCTCCAGATCGGGGCCTACTCCTACGCCAACCCGGTGCTGTCCGACGACGGTGAAGTCATGTTCTATCTCAGCGACCGGGAGGACAACGACCCGGAGAGTGCACTGGACATCCGCAACACTCGTGTGGCCGTGTCCACTAAGAGCAATGGTCAATTCCAGCAGGGAGAGCGCTTCGACAGCAATGATGAAGTGTCCACCGGCTACGGCGACAGCAATGTGAAGGTGGCCGGCTCTGACGGCAGTTACGCCGCCGTGTGGGTACGGCAGACAGAGGACATCACCGAAAATGTGGTCCCCGGAACTGCCCTGGACGATGGTCAGCAGATGCTCCAGATGAACTCTACCGAGATCGTGGCCGCCATCTCCGAGGACGGCAGCGACTGGACGCTGGAGCAACTCACCGACAACAGCACCCCCGACCTGGCCCCCGTGGTGGCCGCCAGCGGCAACCGCATCATTGTGGCCTGGCGTGAGGTCAAATCCTCCGACGCCTCCAATCTGACCAGCTTTGACCAGCAGGACGCCATCCGGTATGCCGTCTGCGAGAACGGCCAGTGGATACGGGATGAAGATGTGTTCGGGAATGAATACGTCGCCGCCCAGACCCTGTATGACGGCACCGGCTCCACGGCCTCTGTCAAGGGCCTGGAGATGGCCATGCTGTCCGACGGCACCACCGCTGTGGTCTATACCCTGGATACCGATTTCACCAACGAGAGCACCACCGACTGGGAGACCATTGTGGCCATTATCCCCGCCGTGGACGGAACATACGGTGCGGATGATACCCAGAGCGAAGACCTGGTGCGCACCTTCCGCCTGACTTCTGACAACAATCTGGACGAAAATCCCCAGATCACTACTGCGGAGTTTGGGGACGGCGAGGAGCGGTTCGTGGTGGCCTGGCACACTGAGCGAGCCATCACCGACGACCCGAACGGCGAGACTGAGTCCGATATCCGGCTGTCCGTTATGGACACGGACGGCAAACTTTATGAGAATATGCCAGAGTCCCTGAGCGTGGCTGCCGGCGGCGCCGGCGACACCATCGACGCCAACTTCCGCTTTGCCAAGAACGCCGGGAGCATCGACGACCTGGCCATCCTGTGGGTGGACTCTGTCAGCGGCGAGACTGACGAGACCACTTACGACTCCCTTGCAGGTGCGGTATCTGACAACTCCACTAACGTGGGCCACGATGTTCTCAAGGCGGTGAAGTTTGTGGAGAATGGTAAGTCCTACACCCTGTCCGGCACTGTGGTGGTAGCGGAGATGCAGGAAAGCACCCTCATCGACCACTTCGACGCTTATGTCAGCGATACGAGCACGCACGAGATCAGGTCAGTCATCCTGGGTACTAATTACAGCGAGACTGCAGAGCGTGAGGTGACTGTTTCCGACGGTGAGAACGATGAGACTGCGACCATCACCGTGGCCAACCCCGTCAGCGGAATGTATACCGCCACGGAGAAGTTCACCAACCAGATCCAGGAGTCGGCGGTGATGCTGGCATATGAGGAGCTCTACACCAACAGCGATATCGACGTCCAGTTCACCATCCGCAACACCGGCATGAATCCCATCTCCAAGCTGGAGATCGTCTCGGGTGATGAGAGCGTCTATACCAGCGACAGCATTCCCCTGAACCTGCTGCCAAACCGGGACATCATCGTGACGGCCAAGTTCCCCACGGGGGAAGCCATTGAGAACGCGAATTACACCGTCAAGGCCACATTTGACAGCGAAACCGTGGAACTGCCCGGCACCCTCTATCTGGACATCCCCGACGTGGGTATCTCCAGAGTGGAGACCGTCAAACAGGCCGACGGCGTACGCACCCTGCGCTATGCCCTGCACAACCGCCTGGCCGCCAGTCTGGCAGACGAGAAGGATAACTGGCAGGTCAAGGTGGGCTTCTACGCCGACCAGAGCTGCACCACGATTCTGAAGGGCACCGATGGGCAGGATCTGATCGATACCATCACGGAGACGGCAGATCTGTCCCTCATCGACGCCGGCGGTTACAGCGCGGAGGTCACGCTGCCTGTAGCAGAGTACATGAAGGAGGAAAGCGGCGCACAGGCGGAGATCCCCAGCACCGGTATCCCGGTCTATGTCAAGGCCTGGATCGAAGCCCCTGTGGAGGATCAGGCCATGCGGGCCCGAACCGGTTCCTACGACAGCGTCAGCGAGTATTTCACCGCCAACAACACCACCTCTCTGACTCTGAGAAGCCTGGCTGAGGAGCGGGATGAGCCGGTCACCGTCACCTACGACATGAGCGTTGCCAACGGCAAGACCATTGTGAATACAAAGGTGCAGTACAATTACCTCGGCGGCACCACCAGCGGCAACCTGATCGTCACGCTACTGGACGCCCAGGGTCAGCCCATCGCCAAGCAGCAGAGCTACACCAAGGCAGACGGTTTGCTGACGCTGGAAAAAGAGGGTGCCGCAACCCAGACCTTTGAGTTCGCGGGCATCACCGGCGCTGCCGGCGTCCGGGTGGAGTTCTCCGACCTGATTCTGACGGACAGTAGCGTGGAACTGGACCATATCTCCGTCGGCGGCCACACCGCTGTCTTCGACTCGAGCACAAACACCTATACGGTCGATGCCGTCGGCCTGACCAATGGTATCCTGGAGATCGCGCCCAAGGACCCCCAGAACGCAACGATCAAGCTGGACGGTCAGGATTATGATGTGGATGCCTCGCATACCACCCAGATTGCCTCCGGTACTACCACATGGAACATTACAGTCTCCAACGGCGGCAACTCTGCAAGCTACACGCTGAAGCTGACCAACAATGCCGATTTTGTTTCTGTCACCGGAGTGAGCCTGAACAAGACCAGCCTGACCCTGACGGAGGGCAGCACGAGCCAGCTGACAGCAACTGTTGAGCCAAACAATGCCACGAACAGGAATGTTACTTGGTCTTCCAGCAATTCCAAGGTAGCTACGGTGGACGGAAACGGAAAAGTCACCGCCCACAAAGCGGGCACCGCGACCATCACCGTCACCACCGCAGACGGCGGTAAAACCGCTGAGTGTAAGGTCACGGTCGAGGCCGGAAGTGCGCCGGCTGTCAAAGTCGACAGCGTGAGTCTGAACCAAACCAGCATGAACCTGACGGCAGGCAGCACGGGCCAGCTGAAAGCCACTATTAGCCCCAGCAACGCCACCAATCAGAACGTTACCTGGTCTTCCGGCAATACCTCCGTAGCCACAGTGGATGCCAGCGGCAATGTCAAAGCCATCCAGGCAGGCACCACGACCATCACCGTTACCACAGAGGATGGCAACAAGACCGCCACCTGTGCGGTCACAGTTACTGCAGCACCTATCAATCCTGACCACGGCGGATCTGGGAGCGGCAGCAGTGGTTCGCCCAGCTATGTAGTGGATACCGCTGCTGATATCGACCATGGCACGATCACAGTAAAGCCAAGTCGTGCGGAAAAGGGCGACACGGTCACCATCACCACCAAGCCCGACGAAGGCTATCAGGTGGGCGAGATCACAGTCACCGACAAGAACGGCGACCCGGTCAAGGTCACCAACAGGGGCGATGGCAGGTACACCTTCACCATGCCCAACGGCAAGGTAAGTGCGGATGTGACCTTTGTACCTGAAAAGCAGTGGACCAGTCCCTTTGTGGATGTGCCGGACAACGCCTGGTACTACGACGCGGTGAAGTATGTCAACGAGAACGGCCTCATGGCCGGCACCAGCTGCAATACCTTCAGTCCCGATGCGACAACCACCCGTGGGATGCTGGTCACCATCCTCTACCGGCTGGAGGGCTCCCCCAATATCGAAAATGAGATCTGGGGCTATCCCTTCAAGGACGTGGATGTCAATGCTTACTACGCCACGGCGGTCTACTGGGCGAGGATGAACGGTATCGTGGCTGGATACAGCGACGAGCTGTTCGGCCCCAATGACACCATCACCCGTGAACAGATGGCGGCCATCCTGTACCGCTACGCCCAGTACAAGGGCTGCGACACCACAGCCAAGGCGGACCTGAGCAAGTTCGCAGACGCCGCACAGGTCGGCTCCTACGCGGTGGAGGCCATCCGCTGGGCCAATGCGGCGGGTCTGGTCAACGGCACCAGCGCCACCACGCTGACCCCCAAGGGCAGCGCAACCCGGGCGCAGGTGGCGGTGATCCTGACCCGGTTCTGCCAGAATATCGTGAAGTAACCCGCGCAAGAACTGCGCCGCATAAACAATGAAAAGGCAGGCAGGAGAGCTCGCTCTCCTGCCTGCCTTTTTTCTGAGGATGATGGTTTGAAATTCCCGAAACCGTCCGCATGCCTTATCACCACTGATCCCTCTGAACCCCGCTTAGATCCGGCTGTGCATTTTACGATTAGCAGGAATAGTGAATCAGCAAAATCACTCACTCAAGGCATGTTCTTCTGTGCAGAACTCTAAATTTTGTTTTCGAGACTACTCACTCCTCTGTTTTGTTGCCTGTATATTATGAGGGCGTATTATTTTTTTCGATTTTCATTTGTGAAGTGGCCTGCTTATTGCCTGTATATAGTGAGAGACTTCTTGCCTCTCAAACTCAAGGAGGTGTTGGCCATGAAAGAATCAGGCTACAAAAGCTATGAGGACCTGCCGCTGTTCTTGAACGCGGCAACAGTGGCAAAGGCGCTGGGGGTGTCTCCCTCATCCGGCTACGAGCTGATGCACGAGCCGGGTTTCCCAGTACTGAAAATCGGCAGCAGGATGGTGGTGCCGAAAGAACAGTTCATCTGCTGGGTGGATGAGCATACGGGAGGCGGCACATGAAGTATGGGATCGGAAACTATTTCTCTCTTCCCAACGAGATCTTCCTGCTGGGTCTGAGCAGCGGCGAGCTGGCGGTCTACAGTTTCCTGAAACGGTGCGAAAATCGAAAGACGCATCAGTGCTGGCCCAGCTACAGGACCATCGGGCAGGCGGTGCATATGAGCGAGAACACGGTACGCAAGTACACACTGTGCCTTGAGGAGCGCAGGCTCATCTCCACCGAGCCAACTGAAATCACCACCAGGGCTGGTCAGAAACGCAATGGGAACCTGCTGTACACGCTCCGTCCGATCCAGGAGGTGATAGATGAACACTACGACCGGCAACTGGATCAGCTGGAGCTCGTTGCGGCGCGTCAGCGGACGACAGCGGCCCAGGCCAGCATGTGACCGCCTGTGCGCCGCTGTGTGCGGAGATGGCGGTATGGGCAGGATACAGACACTCCCGTACCACAAAGTGCGGTGTGGGGGCTGTGTGCCGCAGGCGCCAAGATCGCCCGGAAGCCAAAATGGACAGGTGAACCGAGGGGTCGAAAATCGTGCGGGATAAAGCCGTGTTATCACGGCCTCAGACACCGCCCCGCAATGCGGGCCGGGGATGCGGTTTTGAAACGATTTCAACCGCTTTTCTGTATCTTTTTGGTGGGACCCGTGCTATCACTTTTTTGGCGGTGTAATCAAATCTGTTATCACCTGACTGAGAAATGCCGTGGTTTCAATGAGTCCTACAGTTTCAAATGTGCTATCACCACGATTTTACTTGAATTGGAGGTTTTTCTGAATGGCAGACGAGAAAGTGAAATTCCTGATGCGGATCGACCCGGCCACAGACCGGAAGATCAAAAACGCCATACCGTTATCCAACTGCCGGAGCCAGAATGAGTTCGTGGAAAAGGCTCTGCAGTTCTATTGTGACTATGTAGCATCCCAAG
>NZ_KI271676.1:0-11434 GCF_000469445.2 Oscillibacter sp. KLE 1745
GCGGCCAGCAGCAGCACCCGGGCGTCCCGGGCGCGGGCCACGGCCTCTACCGGCTCCTCGCCCACGGCCAACCGGCCGCCCCGCAGGCTGAGGCCCAGCAGGGACAGAATGTTAAGCCGGTCCATCCGCACCTCGCAGTTCTGCCTCCATGGCGTCGTAGACCTCCGGCGGGATGGCGGTGTCAAAGGCCCGTTCCAGGGCCCGGGTTTTCCGGGCCTTCTGCAGGCAGGCCACGTCGTGGCACACATAGGCGCCCCGCCCGGGCTTCTTGCCGCCGAAGTCCAGGGACACGGTGCCGTCCGGAGCCTTGACCACCCGCAGCAAGGCCTTCTTATCCTTCATTTCCCGGCAGCCCACGCACTGCCGCTGGGGAATCTTCTTCACTTTCGGCATCTCATAGGCCGCCTTTCTGATAAACTGATCTTACTCCGCGTCCACGGGCTCCACAGCGGACGCGTCCGCCGTGTCCGCGGCCTCCGGGGCGCCCCCGGCAGGGGGCTCTTCCTCGTCGTGATAGCTCTCCGGCTTGATGTCGATTTTGTAGCCGGTGAGGCGGGCCGCCAGGCGGGCGTTCTGTCCCTCCTTGCCAATGGCCAGGGACAACTGGTCATCCGGCACGATGACGCGGCAGGCCTTGCCCTCGTCCGCCATCCACACATCCACCACGTCGGCAGGCGCCAGGGCGGCGGCGATAAACTGGGCCGGGTCTTCGCTGTACTTGACGATGTCGATCTTCTCGCCCCGCAGCTCCTCCACAATGCTGCCCACACGCTGGCCCTTGGGGCCCACGCAGGCGCCGATGGGGTCCACGTTCTCGTCGTTGGACCACACGGCCATCTTGGTGCGGCTGCCGGCTTCACGGGCGATGGATTTCACCTCCACGGTGCCGTCATAAATCTCGGGGACCTCCAGTTCGAACAGGCGCTTCACCAGGCCCGGATGGGTCCGGGAGATCAGCACCTGGGGCCCGCGGGTGGACCGGCGAACCTCCACCACATAGACCTTCACATGCATGCCTTCGGTCAGATCCTCGCCGGGGACCTGCTCACCGGCCATCAGCAGCGCCTCGGTAGAGTCGGTGCCGGTGCCGATCCGCAGGGACACATTGCCGTTGCGGGGATCCACACGGGTGACCACGCCGGTGAGGATCTCATGCTGCTTGGAGTTGAACTCATCATACACCTGGCCCCGCTCGGCCTCCCGCAGGCCCTGGATGATGACCTGCTTGCCGTTGCCTGCTGCGATGCGGCCGAACTCCACCGTGTCCACAGGGATGTTCACGATGTCGCCCACCTCGTACTTGGCGGAGAGCCTCTTGGCCTCCTCAATGGGCATCTCGTTGGCGGGGTCCACGTAGTCCTCTTCCTCCACCACGTTTTTCTGGACGAACATCTTCAGGTTCTGGTGTGCCTCGTCCACATCCACGATGACGTTCTCCACATCCGCGTGGTCCCGCTTGTAGGCGGTGGTGAGGGCCTGGACAATCTTCTCCATCATGAAGGACTGGGGGATGCCCCGCTCCTTCTCCAGCAGAGCCAGTGCCGCGAAGATTTCCGCGGGATTGAAGCCTACGGGCTCCTTCTGCTTTTTGCCTTTCATGTTGCTGATTCTCCTTGTTGATAAAATACGTCTTGTCGGGACGGTGATTGGTTAAAATTCCACCCGCAGGCGGATAAGGGCAGTCTCCTTCTTGGGGAAGACCAGATCCTGGCTGCCCACGGTGACGGTGACATCGCCGGTGGCCTCGTCATAGCCCTTCAGATAGCCGGCAAACTCCTTCCGGCCCTCCCGGGCCCGGTACAGCTTCACCAGCACGGGGCTGCCCAGAAACTGCTGAAAATCGGAGGGCCGCTTCAGCGCCCGCTCGGCACCGGCGGAGCCCACCTCCAGGGTGTAGCTGCCCTCGATGGGGTCGGCCTCGTCCAGCAGGTCGCTGACCTTCCGGGAGATCTCCTCACAATCCAGAATGTCCACGCCGCCCTCTTTGTCCAGCAGAATGCGCAGATACCAGGTGCCGGCCTCCTTGACGTACTCCACGTCCCAGAGGGTGCAGCCCTGTTCCGCGATAGCGGGGGCGGCCAGTTCCGCGGTCAGTTCAGTGATCTTTTTCATGGGAGGACTCCCTTCTTTTGGAAGTTTAAGCAGAGTTTGCCTGACCGAAAAAGGTCAAGAAAAAGAGCGGACCCCGCAGCCCACTCCACATACCTTACTCTTCTAACATACGCATCATAGCACAGATACTGGAAAAGCGCAAGCCTTTTCTGCCAGATTCTTTTCTAATATTGTATAAAAAAATCCGCCGGATATACGGCACAGCCGCAGATCCGGCGGTTTTCAGCGCCTGCGCAGCCAGCCGGCAGCACAGGAGAGCAGAAACAGCGCGAGATTTGCCGCCACCACAGAGGCTCCCACCGGCGTGGACAGCGTCCAGGAGGCCATGAGTCCCGCGCAGAAGCAGCACACCGACGTAACGGCGGCACATACCACCACGCCCCGGAAGCTCTTGAACAGCCGCATGGCCGTCAGCGCCGGGAAGATCACCAGGGAGGAGATCAGCATGGCACCCATCATCCGCATCCCCAGCACGATGGTCAGGGCGGTGAGAATGGCCAGCAGGGTGTTGTACCAGTCCACCCGCAGCCCCGTGGCCTGGGAGAAGCTCTCATCGAACGTCACGGCGAAGAGCTTGTGGTAGAACAGCACGAACAGGGCCAGCACCGCAAGGGACAGTACCGCAGACAGGGCCACATCCGCCCACGTCATGGCCAGGACGCTGCCGAACATGTAGTTGTCCACATCCGTGGTCATGCCGCTGGTGCGGGAGATGACGATGATGCCGACGGCCAGGGCCGACGCACTCATGACGGCAATGGCCGCGTCGCTGTTCCAGCGGGGATTGGTGGCCAGCCGCAGCAGGAAGAACGCCGCGAGGATCACCACGGGGATGGAGAAGTAGAGGGGAGTGAACCCCAGGGCCACGGCGATGGCCAGGGCGCCGAAGGAGACGTGGCTGAGGCCATCGCCGATCATGGAGTACCGCTTCAGTACCAGGGGGACTCCCAGCAGCGCGGCGCAGAGGCTTACCAGCGTCCCGGCGATCAGGGCCCGCTGCATAAAGGGATAGGTCAGCATCAAGGTCAGGCTCATTCCTCCACCTCCCGAAACCGCCGCCCCTGGGGGGAGGCCAGATAGTCTTTAACTGTGCCTAAAAAGTAGCTGCTGCGGCCGATGTGCAGCACCGTCCGGGCGCTGCGCAGGGCGGCCCTCAGATCGTGGGTCACCATCACCACCGCCATGCCCTCCTTCCGGTTCAGGTAGGAGAGGGTCTTGTACAGATCCTGGGCCGCGGCGGGGTCCAGGCCGGTAATGGGCTCGTCCAGGATCAGCAGGCTGCGGGCGGCACACAGGGCCCGGGCCAGCAGCACCCGCTGCTGCTGGCCGCCGGAGAGATCCCGGTAGCTCTGGTCCTTCAGCTCCAGAATCCCCAGCTTGCCCATGTTCATCAATGCCGCGGACTTCTGGGCGGCGGTGTAGAAGAACCGCAGCCCCTTCTGGTTCAGGCAGCCCGAGAGGACCACTTCATACACCGTGGCCGGGAAGTCCCGCTGGGCCCGGGTCTGCTGGGGCAGATAGCCCACGGCTCCCTGCCGCAGTTCCGGCGCCCGGAGAATCTCCCCGGACTGGGGGGAGAGGAGCCCCAGCAGGCCCCGCAGCAACGTGGACTTGCCGGAGCCGTTGTCCCCCACGATGCACAGGTAGTCCCCCGCCCGGATGGTGAGATCCAGGTGGGCCAGGACGCTCTGACCCTCATACCCCAGGGACGCGTCCCGGCAGACGATCAGCTCATTGGGCTCCATGGTGGTCCTCCTCTCCGGCGCAGACGTCGCACACCCCGGAAAACAGCGTCCCCCGGGGATCGATGCGGAAGTGGTGCTCCCGCTCCAGGTGGTCGTACAGGTTCTGCAGGTGGGTACAGTCCACATGGCGGATGCGGCCGCAGCGCTCACACTTCAGAAGAAAGCAATCCCGGTGGCCTTGGGACTGGCGGCCGCAGTACTGGTACAGGGCGCCCTCCTCGGTGTTGACCTTGTGGACCGCCCCAGCGGCCTCCAGCTTTTCCAGCTGGCGGTAGATGGTGGCCAGGCCCACCGGGCAGCCCTCCCGACGCAGGTCCTCCGCCAGTTCGGCGGCGGTGCAGGCGGTCTCGCCCCGGGCCTCCAGGCAGCGGAGCACCGCCTGGTGCTGTTTGGTGCTGTATGGCATCCAATGCCTCCTTTAATCTGAAAATGATTATCGTTTTCATATTATAGACCGCAGAGGAAAAAAGTCAAGAGCAGTTGCAAAAATCCGGCAAATAGGGTATGGTAAAAGAACAGCGTATGGTTGCGCAACAAGGCGCAAATTCACAAAAACTTTAGGAGAGAAGCAAATGAAAGTCTCACTGGTCATCATGGCGGCGGGCCTTGGGTCCCGCTACGGCGGCAGCAAGCAGGTGGACGGCATCGGGCCCCACAACGAGATCCTGATGGAGTACTCCATCTACGACGCCCTCCGGGCGGGGTTCAGCAAGGTGGTGTTCATCATCAAGCCGGAGATGGAGGAGATGATGCGCCGCCTGTGCGGGGATTATCTGGCGAGGAAGACCGCACTGGACGGCACGCCGGTGGAGGTGGCCTATGTCTTTCAGGACTTTACCTCCGTGCCGGACTTCTACCGGATTCCGCCGGAGCGGACCAAGCCCTTCGGCACGGTCCATGCCCTGCTGTGCGCGGCGGATGTGGTGCACGAGCCCTTCTGCGTCATCAATGCCGACGACTATTACGGCATCGACGCCTACCGCACCATCTATGACGAGCTGGTGAAGCTGCCTGAGACGGGAAAGGCCACCATGGTGGGGTATCTGCTGAAGAATACCGCCAGCCTCCACGGCACGGTGTCCCGCGGCGTGTGCGCGGTGGAGGACGGAAAGCTCCGCTCCGTCCGGGAGGCACTGAAGATCCAGCTGTATCCCGACGGCACGCTGCGGGATCTGGCGGAGGACACGGACCTGTCCCCGGAGACGGTGGTGTCCATGAACTTCTGGGGGTTTGCCCCCAGCATCTTCCCCGCCCTGCGGGAGTACTTTGAAAACTTCCTCCGCACGGAGGCCGGGGAAAATATCAAGGCCGAGTGCCTGCTGCCGGTGATGGTGGGGGATCAGCTGCAAAAGGGCGCGCTGGAGGTGTCCGTCCTTCACTCCGCGGACAAGTGGTTCGGCATGACCTACCATGAGGACCGGGAGATCGTGGCGGAGGAGCTCCGCAAGCTCCATGCCAGGGGAGATTATCCGGAGAGCCTGCGGGTGTGAGCATGCGGAGGTGCGGGAGATGAATCCGAACACGCCGGTGGGTTGCCCCCAGTGCGGGGGGGGGCAGATGGACCTCTGGCAGGCGGGCAGGCGCCTGGCTCTGACGGGCCTTTTTGCCTCCGTCACCGACTGGATTGAGGTGGATATATACAGCTGCCCCGCCTGTGGAAGACTGGCCTTTTTCCGCACCAACTTTCTCCCTCAGCCGAAAAAACATGTGCCGGTGGAGCCGGAACCAACAGACGTGGACACCGCCGCCTTCTACGTTCCCGGTACGGGGGAGCTGGTCAAATGCCCGGTCTGCGGCAAGGAGCATCCCCGTGACGATGCCTTTTGCCCCCTGTGCGGGACCCGGCGGGATCAGCCCTGCCCCTGGTGCGGAAAATGGTTTCCGGCAGCACAGCCGGTCTGTCCCTGGTGCGGCCACGGCCGAGATGAGGAATAAGCGAAACCGCCAAGCGGCGGCCATGGAAACCCATGGCCGCCGCTGTTTTTCTGCTCAAAAAAAGCACTCCACCACATACAGCCGGGTACCTGCGCTGTTCACCAGCAGGTACAGCCGGTTGCGTTCATCCGTTGGGTGCGCCGCCGTAAAGCCGCGGCAGTCCGAAAAATCGGGCCGCTGGTCCGCCGGAACGGCCAGCAGATCCAGGATTTCGGTCACTGGCACTTCTGCGGAGCTGACTGGCGTAGCTTCCTCTGTCAGGGTTTCCTCCAGCCCGCTGTCCCCATCGTACGCCAGCACATGATACCGTTCCCCGTCTCCAAGGGGGCTGGTGCCGTTGTCACTGCTGTACAGACAGCCCTCGCTGGCGGGGAGCTCCAGCTCCCAGTTGAGCTGAACGGTTCTGACATAATCGCCGCTGCCCCAGAAGATCATCAGGACCGACAGAACCAGCAGGACCGGCAGTGCCAGCAGCCCGCCCATCAGCTTCCACATGGACTCACCCCCTGCCATGCAACTGAGACCTCCACCGTGGACGGCACGGTGTTTTCCATCCGGTCATAGGCGGCCTTGTAGCCGATCAGATAGAACACCCCGGCGATCAACATGCCGCAGAGCAGCAGGCACACGATCCAACCGGTCGACGGCCTGTTCACTATGGATTCCTCCCCTCCGGCGCGGCGTCAGCCGCCAGAACTGTCCAGAGTGCCTCGTCCCCCTGGTAGATGCCCGTATAGGGCTGCTCCAAACAGCAGATGCCGTCCGCCTCGTAGACGTACAGAACGCTCCAGTCCGGCGTCTCGCCGGTGCCCAGCTCCACCTTTACCGCACCGGTTTGGTCCGGCGCGTCCTGCACGCTCTCCATGCCGGTGGAGACGGCCTCTGCCGCTTGTTGGAGAAATTCTCCGATCCAGTCCCGGTCCGTGTGGAGCGTCACCGCATCTCCTGCCGTTACCCGGATGGCAGTGACCTCCGCCGCCTCCGGGAGGACGATCCGGCCCGCCCTGCCGCAGGCTGTTACGGCCAGCGCAAGCCCCAGGCACCAGGCGGCCAGCCGCAGATAGCGCTTCATGCCCGGCCCCCTTACGCGTCGCCCCGGCTGGCCAGCCAGGCCGAGAGGCTCCAGGTCCGCCAGTCGGCGCAGTCTGTCCGGGCCTCCTGCCGCCGCTGTTCCAATAGGATGGACAGGCGGGCCGTACCGATGGCGTCCCAGTCCCCATACGCTGTGCAGACCATGTCTCCGTCCAGCCGCTCCAGCTGGGACAGGGTGTCATAGGAGAGGTCATAGAGCAGGTACTCCGCGTCCAGCACCCCGCTCTCCCCGGAGAGGTAGCGGTCCACCTGATCCTTTGCCACCAGGTAGTCCACCGGCACGCAGTTGATGACCAGCCACCCCGCCAGGGCCAGGGGAAACACCACCCGACAGAACCGGAAGTCTGGCCGCCGCACCTTCCAGGCCGCAGCCAGCAGAAAGGCCGACATCATCCCCATGCCCCAGTAGGTCATGCAGCGCTTGAAGGACAGGCCGTACACATCCACATACAGCGTCATCCGCCAGGCGGCAGAGAGGAGCAGGAGCAGGCTCTCCGCTGTCAGCAGGGCGGAGAGGAGCCGGACTGCCCGCCAAGCGCCGCCCTCCCGGCGGGACCACTGGACCGCAGCCAGCAGAAGCGTCAGGTTCACCACCGTTACCCCCACCATCTGGAAGAAACCGCTCCGGGCCCACTCGGCATAGGAAAGGCCCTTTTGGGCCAGGTACTCAGCTCCGCCGAAGAGTCCGGCGGATTGGACGCCCAGGAACAGCAGGTACAGCGCCGCCACCGCCGCCAGCACGATGGCGAAGCCCAGGCCGTCTACCCCGCCGCGGGCTGCGGCTCCGGTCCGTTTCAGGGGTGTGGGGCGGCGGAGACTGTACAGCAGACCGAAGAGGAAGGGGGTCATGACGCTGGCCAGCAGGGCCTTCCAGACCGCGTCCGTGAAGTGGAGGGAGACAAAGGCCCGCAGGTCCGCCGTGGCGGCGGCGAACAGCGCGTCGGCGGAGGCCAGAACGGGCACCAGGACCGCCAGCAGAGCCAGGGCGCCGGCCGCCCCCAGCAGCAGGGGCAGGACCCGCCGGGCGGCGCCGTCCTTTTTCTGAGGCCAGGCGGTGGCCAATGCTGCCCCCAGATGGCCGAAGAGGCCCCACAGCAGCAAACAGAGCCGCTCCCACAGCATGGAGGGACGCCACCAGGGCAGAAATTGTCCGCCGGAGAGGCCGATGGCGTGGACGGGCAGCAGGGCCAGCAGGGCCAGCAGATTCCACGCCCGGAAATACCAGTTGGACCCCAGGGCCAGCGTGGCGGCCAAGGCCAGATTCACCGCCAGCAGAACGCGGCTCTCCCAGGTGTTCAGCAGGGGGCGGCCCAGATAGAGCCCCAGCAGGCCGTACCAGACGCAGACGGCGGCGGTCAGTCCCGCGGTGGGGCCGCTCCAAAGCAGCGTGTTCACCAGCAGAAGACAGAAGCAGAAGGCCAGCGGCAGAAGCAGTCGCTCTCGGGAGGAGATCACATAAATTTTCACCGCACTTTGCGTAGGCTTCGCCGGCCCTCCCGCCGGCAGGGCTTTTTCATGTTCATTCATAATGGGTTCTCCTTTTTTGGGGCTGTCTCCACAGCAGGGACAGTCAATGCACGTTACGTTCGGTCTCTGGCGGCAAAGTGGTGGCTCACCACGGCCATGGTTTCAAAGATCAGCGTTATCACAAACAGGATCCGGCCGATGATGGCCGCGCCGGAGGCATGGACCAGGGCCGTCTCCAAATCGCCCGCCGCGGCCTCCAGCCGCACGGCGAAGAGCTGGGCCAGCAGGGCCAGGGCGCAGGCCATCCCGCCGCCGGCCAGCTTCCAGCCGGAGCGGTCCCTCTCAGGACGGAGAAAGGACCACACCGCCAGCACCCAGCCGGTAAAGCCCGTCAGCAGGCTGACCGCATTGCAGAACGGGGCATCGATCATGCGTCCACCTCCTTGCGGAAACTGGAGTTGTCCGGGGAACTGTCTTGCCTGGGCGGGACGCACGCCAGAGGCAGCAGAAGCAGATAGAGGAAGAGTGGATACAGCCAGGTACGGCTGCCCAGCGTCGCCAGCAGGCCCGGCGCCGGGCCGGTCTCCACAGCGTCAAAGGTGAGATTGGTGAACTGGAACGAGAGCCGCAGCGCCGCGATATGCAGCAGCAGGACCAGCGAGGCGCTGCCCAGGCAGAAGAGCTTCACCCGCTGCCGCTCCCGCAGATTGAAGAGCAGGAAGAGCAGGTGAAAGGCCATCAGCAGGAACGTAAACCCCAAAACATAGTCAAAGGGGTTGCACAGCCTGCCGAACTCGGTAAACAGCGAAAGCTGAAACATCGCGAGAAACCTCCAACAGTAAAGATTCCAAAAGCGCAGCCTTTATCGCGTCAGCATCAGAAGGAGTATCCGAAACGGCGTTATGAGATACCGCAACGGCCCCGGCGGCCTTCCGGGGCAGATCGGCAGACTGACCGCCGCCGGATACAATCCGCAGAAGATGTCCCGCAGTACACTGGGTCCCATCTTCCGCGATCTGCCCGGCTCCAGAGGCGGATCCCCAGAGATACCAGGGGCAGAAGGACACAGGGATCCACCCCAGCAGGAGGACCAATACCACTCCCGGCCAGGCGGCGCTGAAGAACGTGGGCGGGAAGAGCTGCGCCGCCAGCAGGGAAAATGCGGGGACGGCAGATGCAGGCCCGCTTTTGGCGGGGCGGAGCCGTGCGCCTGGCGGTCATGGTTCCGCCTCTTCGTCCGGCACGAACTCCAGAATGTCTCCCGGCTGGCAGTCCAGGGCGGCGCAGATGGCCTCCAGCGTGGAGAAACGGACGGCCTTGGCCTTGTTGTTTTTCAGAATGGACAGGTTGGCCAGGGTGATATCCACTTTCTCCGATAGTTGGGAGAGGGACATTTTCCGCTTGGCCATCATCACGTCCAGGTTGACTACAATCATGCCGTCACCTCAAATCGTCAGGTCGTTTTCCGCCTTCATCTCCGCTGCCCGGTGAAACAGCCCGGCCATCACCAGGCACAGAAGGCCCGCCATGGTGAAGAGGGGGATGAACAAAGCGGTGTAGGACAGCAATGCGGCGGCGCCATCCCGGCAGAGGGTGAAGGCGGTCCGCCCCAGGGCGCCGGCGGCGATCACAAAGCAGCCTGCGGCGGCCCGCTGGAGATAGACGGCGTTCTTCGGGGAGAACGGTGTGCCGTCCGCCACAGAGGCCAGCAGACGGATGCCCTGGACCAGGATCACTGCGCCGCAGATGCCCGCCAAAAGCAGGAATAGAGCCAGGACCGCGGTCTCCGGGGACTTCCAGGCCTCTTTCAAAATAATTTCCAGCAAATTTCCCACCCCGTCGTCAAAGTCGTAGGCGAAAACAGCCAGGAGGTGGTCGAAGCGCATGGACGCCGGATTCTGAAAGCGGAAGTAGGCCAGGGCCGGTGTCAGGGGAAGCAGCAGAATGTCGCAAAAGATGAGGAAACCGCAGAGAAAAATCAACACATCCGCGATTTTTTGGACAGCAGTACGAACCATGGCGTGGGCCTCCTCCTAAATGGTCAGGTCGTTTTCCACTTTCATCTCCGTCGCCTGGCGGAACAGGGCGGACATCACCAGGCACAGCAGGCCGAACATGGTGAAGACCGGCACAAAGAGCGCATTGTAGGTGGCCAGGGGGCGGAGGGACTGGTAAAACCACAGCCCCCAGATCGTCCGGAGCAGTGCCGCTCCCGCGATACAGAAGGAACATACAGCCGCCCGTCGGAGGCTGACGGCATTCTGCGTGGAAAACGGCGCACCCTGGAGGATGGTGCCCAGCACCCGGAGCCCCTGGAGGAGAATCAGCGCGGTACAGATGCCGCAGATCACCAGGAACAGGGCGATTAGGGCGTTGGCGCCCTCGCCCCATATCCAGACCCAGGAGAGAAAAATCGCGGATACGCCTGCGGCGGTCACATCGTCCGCCTCCGGGTGGAACAGGTCATGCAGAAAGGTGCCGGTGCCGCCGAAGAGGTTTTCCGCGTTGACCATGACGGAGGCGGGAACCAGCAGCAGAGCCAGGACGTTGAGCAGTAGGGCGAAGATCAGCAGTACCCGGAGCACCCGGGCGAGTATTTGCACAGTACTGTTGGACATGGTCGCTTTCCTCCTTATGCGTGAGAATGGGCCCGGCTGGCCGGACGGGGACGCAGCAGGCACAAGGCCCAGATGCCGCAGAACTGCAGGAGAAGCGCCAGCAGGATCTGGAGCCCGGAACCCTCTGTCCAGAGCCACACCCAGCACCAGGCACAGAAAATCAGGAACCGAAGCAGCCCCTTCCAGAAGGGCACATAGTTCTCCACCGCGCCTGTCAGCTCCGGCAGCCATTCGCTGCCTGTCAGCACCAGACTGGGAACGCAGAACAGGGCCGCCAGAAGCAGCAGCGCCAGCAGAACACGCCAGAGACGGCTGGACGGCATAAGAATTCCCCCCTTTTTCCGTATCGTACCACGTGTAGTTATTGTTTGTCAATTATTTTTTATTGTTTTTCGATAAAAATGAAAAAGCAATAATCGGGCAGGGACAGCAGAAAAACGGCGCCGGGGCGGTCCTTTCGGACCG
>NZ_KI271677.1:0-740 GCF_000469445.2 Oscillibacter sp. KLE 1745
AAAGCGCACGACACTTTCTTCTATCAGTACGTCCAGTCCTTCTCTCCGCAGGAGCGGATCACTCCGGCAGAGGCCCATGGAATCGCGCTGGAACTGGCGGAGAGGTTCTTCCCAGACTGTGAAGTTCTGATCGCGACCCACTTGGACACGGAGCATCTTCATTCCCACTTCATCATCAACTCCGTCCAGCCGAATACCGGAAAAAAGCTCCACTTTACGCCTAAGACACTGGAAAAAATGCGACTGGTCAGCGACCAGATCTGCCGGGAACACGGCCTGTCCACGCTGAAGCCCTACCGGCAGGCACAGGGAGAAAAAGGAATCAAGACAGGGGAGTACCGGGCCGCCGTCCGGGGAGAGAGCTGGAAATTCCAGCTTATCGCTGCCATAGAGGACGTGATGAAGAAAGCGGGAAACAGGGAGGACTTCATCCGGGAGATGCGGCGGCGGGGCTACGACGTGCGTTGGGAGGATGCAAGAAAGAGCATCACCTACACCACACCGACGGGTATGAAGTGCAGGGATGACAAACTGCATGAACGGAAATTCAGAAAGGGGAAGATGGAAGATGAGTTTCGAATCCGGCGGCGAGCAGCGCAACAGCGCCTTAGACAAATTGAAGCAGCGGGCGCCTTCACTGACAGATCAGCACCCCAACGTCCTCTACACGATGCCCATGCAGACAGTGGAGCAGTTGGAGAGCGTCCTGCGGAGCACTCTGGCGCTGCAGGAGAATATCC
>NZ_KI271678.1:0-15430 GCF_000469445.2 Oscillibacter sp. KLE 1745
GGGGCCGCTCCGTGCGTTCAGAGATTCCCGTTTGTCCGGCTGTGCCGCCCGGCGGAAGGCGGCACCGAAAGCGGTCTTCATAAAATCTTAAGAAGTTTCCCGGTTTTTTATTAAACCGCCATCCGGTATCATGGAAGCCAAGGAGGGAGCCCCATGTATAACATCCTGATCTGCGACGATGAACAGGACATCGTCAACGCGCTGAAAATCTACCTGGCCAATCCGGACTACCATTTGCTGGAGGCCCACACCGGTCAGGAGGCTCTGGATGCCCTGGAGCGGAAGGACATCCATCTGGTGCTGCTGGACATCATGATGCCGGAGATGGACGGGATTACCGCTTTGGCAAAGCTCCGGCAGGTGAGTAACGTGCCGGTGATCCTGCTGACTGCCAAGAGCGAAGACACGGATAAGATCCTGGGCCTCAACGTGGGGGCAGACGACTACATCACCAAGCCCTTCAACCCGGTGGAGGTGGCTGCCCGGGTCCGCAGCCAGCTGCGGCGGTACTTCCAGCTGGGGGGCGGTGCACTCCGGCCGGAGGTGCTGACCCTGGGCACTATCCAGATGGACGACCGGGAGAAGACCGTCGCCGTGGATGGGGATCCGGTAGCTCTGACGCCCACGGAGTACGATATTCTGAAGCTGCTGCTGGAGCACCCGGGGCAGGTGTTCTCCCCCAGGGAGATCTACCGGAAGGTATGGAAGGACGCTCCCTTCGGCAGTGAGAACACAGTGGCAGTCCACATCCGCCACCTGCGGGAGAAGATCGAGATCGACCCGGCGGAGCCCAGGTACTTAAAGGTGGTCTGGGGCCAGGGGTACAAACTGGAAAAGGGGATGCGGACATGAAGGCCATCGAACAGAACATCGAAAAGGAGATCGCCCAGGCGGTGATGGAGGAGCAGCCCATGCAGCCTCCGGCACCGAAACGGAAAAAGAGGCTCACGGAGAGTACGGCGGCCAAGGTCATAGCCTTTCTGCTGATGCTGGTGATGACCGCCGTTACCGCCGGCGGTGTGCTGGGCGCGGTGTTTTTGTACAGCACCGACGTCTATGTCACCAGCGAGACGGCTTTCAAGCAGGAGCTGTTTTCCAATATCGCCTGGGGAGACGGGCAGACGCTTCTCAATTTCCTGATCTGGAACAGTGAAGAGCAGGTATACCAGATGAATACGGAAGCAGCAGACAGCTACTGTGCGGAGCGGAACATCTCTTACGTCATGGTACAGGATAAGACCGGCAGGGAGCTCTGGTACACGGGGCTTGCAGAATATGATAGTCCGTGGCAGTTCAGATTTTCCTATGACTGGGCAAATCCGGAACGGCCCAGCGCCGGCGTTGTTGAGAACGCTTATACCGTGCGGATTACAGTGCCGCTGTCCTCTGTGTTTGTTTATGACGACGACTACGCCCTGGCCAACCGGCTGGCGGAACTGGCCTACGCCCTCCGCTACTGGATCTACGCCATCATCGCTGCTGCGGCGCTGCTGGTGACAGTCTGCTTCATCTTCCTGCTGTGTGCCGCCGGGCACCATCCTTACGTGGACGGCGTCCGTCCCGGCTGGGGGACACGGATCCCACTGGACCTTCTGACGGCGGCGGTGGCACTGGGGCTGTTCTTGGGCATCCAACTGGTGGTGGAGGCCAACTTTGGAGGCATTGGCGTGGTGCTGGCTGTGGTACTGGGTCCTGCCGCCCTGGCGGGCGTCTTTACCGGCTGGTGCATGTCCCTGGCCCTGCGGCTCAAACTGGGTGGCTGGTGGAGAAATACGGTGGTCTATGTGGCCCTCCGCTTGCTCCGCCGTGGCGGCGGGGCGGTCCTTCGGACCCTGGGCAGCGGCCTCCGGGCCGCAGCGCATGGGCTGGCGGGACTGCTTCACAACGTCCCCCTGGTGGGCAAGACCGTGCTGGTGTTCCTGGGCCTCTGTGTCCTGGAGGGCCTTGGGATCCTGTTCAGCATGTTCGCCTGGAGCTGGGGCCTGCTGGCGCTCCTGTGGATCTTTGAGAAGCTCCTGCTGCTCCTGGCGGTGCTGGCTTTGGCCCTCATGTGCCGGAAGCTGCTGCTGGGCGGCCGGGCTCTGGCCGCCGGGGACCTGAGCTATCAGGTGGACACCAGCCGGATGGTGCTGGACTTCAAATCCCACGGCGAGGACCTGAACCACATCGCCCAGGGCATGGCGGCGGCGGTGGACCAGCGGATGCGCAGCGAGCGGATGAAAACGGAGCTCATCACCAACGTGTCCCACGACATCAAGACGCCCCTGACCTCCATCATCAATTACGCGGACCTCATCGGAAAGGAGCCCCCGAACAGTGAGAAGATCCCGGAGTACGCGGCTGTCCTCACCCGCCAGTCCGAGCGGCTGAAGCGGCTGATCGAGGATCTGGTGGAGGCGTCCAAGGCCTCCACAGGGAATCTGGAGGTGAATCTGGCCCCCTGCCAGCCTGGCGTGCTGCTGACCCAGGCGGCAGGGGAGTACGAACAGAAGCTGAAGGACGCGGGCCTGGACCTGGTAACCCGGCAACCGGAGACAGCGGTGACCATCCTGGCGGACGGCCGACGGCTGTGGCGGGTGTTCGACAACCTGATGAACAACATCTGTAAGTACGCCCAGCGGGGCACCCGGGTGTACCTGACGCTGGAGGAGCGAGACGGCCAGGCGGTGATCTCCTTCAAAAACACCTCCCGGGCGCCGTTAGATATCCCGGCGGAGGAACTGCTGGAACGGTTCGTCCGGGGAGACGCCGCCCGAGGCGGCGAGGGAAACGGCCTGGGCCTTTCCATCGCCCGGAGCCTGACAGAGCTCCAGAAGGGCACCCTGGAGCTGACTGTGGACGGAGACCTGTTCAAGGTGGTCCTACGGTTCTCTGAGCTTTCGTGAGAGACAGCGCACGGGGAAGAGGCACCGGCAAAATGGCCGGCGCCTCTTCTGTTTTTCCCAATCGGCTTGCGCCGCCCCTGGGAATGGGATATACTACAAGGCGGAAACAGGCGGCGGCGCCGGGAGAATGGCCCGCCGGGAAAGGAGTGTTTATGCGCGTGTTGGAACAGTTGGAGCCCCAGTGGGTGTTCCGCTTCTTTGAGGAGCTGTGTGCCATCCCCCACGGCTCCCGGAACTGCCAGGCGGTCAGCGACTGGTGCGCAGCCTTTGCCAGGGAGCGGGGGCTGGAGTGCCATCAGGACCAGGCGGGGAACGTCATTATCATCCAGGAGGCCACGCCCGGGTATGAGGCGGCGGCACCCGTCATTCTTCAGGGCCACCTGGATATGGTGTGTGAAAAAGAGCCCGGCTGCACCAAGGACATGGCCGGAGAGGGCCTGGACCTGCTGGTGGAGGACGGCTGCGTCCGGGCGAAGGGCACCACCCTGGGCGGCGATGACGGCATTGCGGTGGCCATGGCCCTGGCGATCCTGGACGATCAGGCGATCCCCCACCCCCGGCTGGAGGTGGTCCTCACCACGGACGAGGAGATCGGAATGCTGGGGGCGGAGGCCCTGGACACCGCGCCTCTCCGGGGGCGGAAGCTCATCAACGTGGACTCCGAAGAGGAGGGAATCTTCACCGTCAGCTGCGCAGGCGGAAGCATGGCCCAGTGCACTCTGCCCGTGACCCGGGCGCCCTATGACGGCGCGGTGCTGGAGGTGACGGTCCGGGGGCTTGCCGGGGGGCACTCCGGCACAGAGATCCACAAGGGCCGGGCCAATGCCTGTGTGCTGCTGGGCCGGTTGCTCCAGGCCATGGCGGAACGGACGGAGCTGCGCCTGGTGACGGCGGCGGGCGGCGGAAAGGACAACGCCATCGCCGTGGAGGCGTCCGCCCAGGTGGTGGTATCTGACGATGCCGTCGCCCGGCAGGCGGCGGAGGCATTGGCCGCGGATCTCTCCCGGGAATATGCCGCAGCGGACCCGGGCCTCCGCGTGGAGGCGGCGCCCTGCACCGTGCGGGAGACGCCTATGGACTGGGCGTCCACAGAGCGGGCAGTCTGCATGCTCACCTGCCTGCCCAACGGCGTCCAGGCCATGAGCATGGAGATCCACGGTCTGGTGCAGACCTCGCTGAACCTGGGCATCCTGGCTGCGGACCAGACGGCCCTGACGGCCACCTTCTGCGTCCGCAGCTCCCTGGGCAGCCAGAAGGAGATGCTCCACCGTCGCCTCCGGACCCTGATGGCGCAGCTGGGGGGCACTGTCTCCATCTCCGGGGATTATCCCGCTTGGGAGTACCGGCAGGACTCCTCCCTGCGGGACCTGATGACGGAGGTCTTTCAGGAGCAGTACGGCCGGAAGCCAAAGATCGAGGCCATCCACGCGGGCGTGGAGTGCGGTATTCTGAGCGGCAAGCTGCCGGGGCTGGACTGCGTGTCCATTGGCCCGAATCTGCTGGACATCCACACCCCGCGGGAGCGGATGGAGATCGCCTCCGTCCAGCGGGTGTGGCGGTTTGTGCTGGAAGTGCTGAAGCGGTCCAAATGAGGCGCAGGGGCGCGGCGGAAGCCGCGCCCCTGCACATTGTCGCCGGAAATCCGTTGTACGCGGCGCCGTTCCGTGGTACAATAGCCGCAAAGCCGCCGGAGACGGGGGCAATCAGGGAGGGAACATCATGTATCATTGTTTCCGCCTCCGCCGGGGGCAGGATTTGTACGAGGAGATCGAGGCCTATGTGAAGGCGCATCATATCGCCGCCGGGGCAGTGGTTTCCGGTGTGGGCTGCGTCTCCCGCTGGCGGCTGCGGGACGCGACCGGTGTCCGGGTGCGCAGCGGAGAGGAGGATGTGGAGATCGTCTCCCTGATGGGCACCGTATCGGAGTACGGCTGCCACCTTCACGCCAGCTTCAGCCGGGAGGACCTCTCCGCCTTCGGCGGCCACCTGCTGCCGGGGTGCACGGTGAACACCACGGCCGAGATCGTACTAGCGGAAATCGGGAGCTGCGTGTTCACCCGCCGGCCGGACAGCGAGACCGGTTATGAGGAGTTGGAGATTGGGCCCGCATACCCGGAAGAGACACGAAACGACAGGAGAGAAGAACGATGAACGTATGGATCGCGTCGGACATTCACGGCAGTGCCCTGTACTGCCGGAAGCTGCTGGACCTGATGGAGAAGCGGGGGGCGGACCGCCTGGTGCTGCTGGGGGACCTGCTGTACCATGGCCCCCGGAACGACCTGCCGGAGGGATACAATCCCAAGGCGGTCTTTGCCATGCTGAACAGCGTGAAGGACCGGATCCTCTGTGTCCACGGCAACTGTGATGCGGAGGTGGACCAGATGGTACTGCACTTTCCCATCGAGGCGGACTTCCGGGTGGAGGAGCTGTGCGGCAGGCGGCTGTTCCTGACCCACGGCCACCATTTCAATGTGGATCAGCGGCCCTCCCGGACCCTGCTGGACGGGGCGGGGTATGTGGTCTACGGCCACTTCCACGTGCCCATGAGGCGTCTGGAGGACGGGGTGTGGTATTGGAACCCCGGCTCTGTTTCTATCCCCAAGGAGAACAGCTGGCACGGCTGTATGCGGATGACGGAGGACGCCGTCCAGTGGCTGGATCTGGACGGCAATTTGAAGGACGAGCTGCGCTGATGGGAGGCGGGGATATGACGGACATCCAAACTGCGCTCTTTGCCCTGCGGGACCCGGCCTATCAGGCTTTTCAGAGCAAGCTGATACCCACCATAGACCCGCAGACGGTGATCGGCGTCCGGATGCCGGCTTTGCGGAAGCTGGCCCGGGAAATCGCCGGAACGCCGGTGGCAGAGGGCTTCCTCCAGGAGCTGCCCCACCGCTATTATGAGGAGAATAACCTCCACGGCTTACTGATCTCGGCGATCCCGGACTATGACGGTGCCGTGGCGGCGCTGGAGACATTCCTGCCCTATGTGGACAACTGGGCCACCTGCGACCTGTTGAGCCCGAAGGCATTCCGGAAGCATCCGCCGGAGCTGCGGAAACAGATCCGCCGCTGGGTGGAGGATGCGCACACCTATACTGTCCGCTTCGGCCTGGGGATGCTGATGAGCTTTTATCTGGATGAGGGGTTTCAGATGGAGGACTTGGATCTGGCTGCCGGTGTCCGGCGGGAGGAGTATTACGTGAAGATGATGGCGGCTTGGTATTTTGCCACCGCCCTGGCCAAGCAGTACGACGCGGCGCTGCCCTATCTGCGGCAGCGTCGCCTGGACCGCTGGACCCACAACAAGACCATTCAGAAGGCTGTGGAGAGCTATCGGATCACGCCGGAGCAGAAGGACGAGCTTCGCAGCCTGCGCTGGAAGGACTGCGCAAAGGAGGAGGGGGTATGAAGGGCCGGAGCTGCGGGCTCTTTCTCTGCCTGTTTCTGGGCATTGCCTGCTTCAGCGGATATCAGGTCCTGCGGATCCTGCACGAGTACCGGGTGGGAGCAGACGCCTATTTCAAACTGGAGCAGTTTGCGTCCCTGCCCCCTGCGTCGGAGGAGACGGAGGAGACGCCGGCAGAGCTGGCCTGGCCGGAGGTGGACTTCACGGCCCTGGCGGCGGTGAATCCGGATGTGACTGCCTGGCTCTACGGCCCGGACACCGGCATCTCCTACCCGGTGGTCCAGGGGACGGACAATGACTATTACCTGGACCATCTCTTGGACGGCACGGCCAACAGCGCCGGGTGCCTTTTTGTGGACACATCATGCCGGCCGGATTTTTCTGGCCGCAACACGGTGATCTACGGCCATCGGATGAAAAACGGCACTATGTTTGCCGCCCTGGGGAATTATCAGGAGCAGGTCTACTATGACGCCCACCCGGTTTTTCTGCTGGTGACGCCGGAGGGGCGGTATGTGGTGGAGCTGTTTTCCGGCTACGTGGCGGACACGGCGGAGAGTGCCTGGATGCTGGATTTCTCCGATGAGCAGGCGTACCTGGCCTGGCTGGAGGAGGTGGGGGAGAAGTCCGCCTTTTCCAGCAAGGTGTCACCCAGGGCAGAGGACCGGGTGGTGACGCTCTCCACCTGCAGCTATGAATTTGAGAATGCACGCTTCGTCCTCCACGGTGTCCTGCGGCCTGAAGAGGAGTGAAAACCCCCTATTGAAAAAATTTGAAAAATCGAAAAATAAGTGTTGACATTTGGCGATGATCTTGTTATACTTATCAATGTTCCGAGCGCGAAAGCCGCATAGGACAAGCGGTTCGGGGGTATAGCTCAGCTGGGAGAGCGCTTGACTGGCAGTCAAGAGGTCAGCGGTTCGATCCCGCTTATCTCCACCAAAAAAGAGAGACATGTTAAAGCATGTCTCTCTTTTTTCCACTATCCGCATGACCTTTCCCGCTCGAAATAGATCACGGCCGATAGGCGGCTCACGTTTTCCGGCAAGTGATTTATTCTCCAAAGAGAAAGGTTGAGCGCCATGGTAATCCACGAGTCCGCAGAGGACTATCTGGAGTCCATCCTGGTTTTGCAGCAGCGGCGGGGGCAGGTGCGGTCCATTGACATCGTCAACGAGCTGGGATACTCCAAGCCCAGCGTCAGCATCGCCATGAAGAAGCTGCGGGAAAACGGTTATATCTCGATGGATGCGGACGGATTCATCACTCTGAATGAAAGCGGGTTGGAAGTGGCCAGCCGTGTCTACGGTCGGCACAAGACCCTCTCCAAGCTCTTTGTCCTTCTGGGAGTAACGCCGGAGGTGGCCTCGGAGGATGCCTGCAAGGTGGAACACGACCTCAGCGAGGAGACGTTCCGCTGCATCCAGCAGTATCTGGAAAAGATGATGGAAGAACAGAAAGAGGACTGACCAAGTCAGTCCTCTTTTGATTAATGCGGCAGGCGGCATCACCGGAACAGCAGCACGGCGCAGTCCACAGCCAGTAGCACCAGAACGGCGATGCAAGCCCCGCGGCGCACCCGGGGCGACAGGCTGTGGACCAGCCGGTGGAACAGGGGCTGGTCCACGTACAGGAACAGCAGTCCGCCTAGTCCGAAGCGGATGGAGGGGGAGAGAGCGATACGGCCCTCAAAGTTGATGGCGTAGTCTCGGTAGGTCTGCCAGGGCCAGGCGCCGGTCAGGGCCTCCAGCAGATAGCTGGTGGCCAGCTCGATGGCGGTGGCGGCGATCATGCAGCCCAGGAACACCAGCACCGGCTTCACCCAGCGGAACCACGCTGGCTCCCGCTTAGCCATCAGGCGGGAGAAGGCCAGCAGGAACACCAGGGCGCCGACGCCGTACACCGGGCAGTAGGGCCCCAGCAGCACACCCCGGTTGGTGAATCCCCAGCGGTAGACCACCACTTCCAGAAACACCTCATACAGCCACCCCAGCACGGAGTAGAAAAAGAAATAGAGCACGTAGGACTGAACAGCTTCCATCCACTTGGATTTGGAGAGAGAACGCATGGGACGCCGCCCCCTTTCGTCTCCACCATCCTATCATGTCAGGCGGCAGGAAGCAAGGGGAGAATGAAGCCGGGCGCTGCGTCCGGTCCGGTGCGTGGTCAGGCCAGCCCGGGCAGCTGGTCCAGGGAGGCGAAGGTGTAGCCCATCTCCTCCCACTTGGTCAGCAGGTCATCCAGGATCGCGGCGTTGGTGGCGGAGGTAGAGTGGAGCAGCACGATGGCTCCGTCGTGGATGCGGGGCAGCAGTTTGGCATAGGCCTCCTCCGCAGAAGGTTGATCGTCCGTGTTCCAGTCCACATAGGCCAGACTCCAGAACACGGTGGTGTATCCCAGCTGTTGGGCCTGCTTCAGATTCTCCACACTGTATTTTCCCTGAGGCGGGCGGTAGAACTTGGAGAGAGGCTGTCCTGTGGTCTCCTGGTACAGGGTCTCCAGGTCCGTCAGCTCCTTCTGGAATGCGGCCATGTCCGAGATGCTGGACATATCCGGGTGGTGGTACGTGTGGTTGCCCACAATGTGGCCCTCTGCCGCCATGCGGCGGACGATGTCGGGAGCAGATTCGATCATATGCCCCACCACAAAGAAGGCGGCGGGGGCATTGTGCTTTTTCAGGGCGTCCAGTATGGCCTCTGTGCAGCCGTTCTCATATCCGCAGTCAAAGGTGAGGTAGAGGACCTTTTGGCTGGTATCCCCCAGGTAGTAGGCACCGTATTGGGCCAGGTCCTCCGCAGAGGCATTGCCCACTGGGGATTCCCCCTCTGTGGGGAAGGATAGCCCCCAGTCCGCAGCCGCAGGGACCGCGATGGGGGCGGAGGCGGTGAGGGCCGGTGCCGGGGCAGTGAAATAAAACAGCGCGGCGAGCGTCAGGCACAGGGAGGCGGACACCAGCGCCATGGCGCCGCGGCGGTTGGGATTGGACACAAGACATTCCTCCAGTCTGGGCAAATGGATTCGGATCCAGTTTGCGCAGACCGGCGACATTTATGCAGAAAAACCACCGGAACAGAGAAAATAGCGGAGGACAACATGTCCTCCGCTGTCTTCGTGACTAGGGTCAATCTTGTCCCGGCACCTTGGGCAGCTGGGCGAAGCTGGCCTCCAGTTCTGCGTCAGTGGGGATATAGTCGGTCATCTGGCCGTTGTGGAACTTCTCATAGGCCACCATATCGAAGTAGCCGGTGCCGGTGAGGCCAAAGACAATGGTCTTCTCTTCGCCGGTCTCCTTGCACTTCATAGCCTCGTCGATGGCTACCCGGATGGCGTGACTGGACTCCGGCGCCGGAAGGATGCCCTCCACCCGGGCGAACTGCTCCGCCGCCTCAAAGACCTTTGTCTGCTCTACCGCACGGGCCTCCATCAGCCCCTCATGGTACAGCTCGGAGAGCACGGGGCTCATGCCGTGGTACCGCAGACCTCCGGCGTGGTTGGCGGAGGGAATGAAGTTGCTGCCCAGAGTGTACATTTTGGCCAGGGGGCAGACCTTGCCGGTGTCACAGAAGTCGTATGCGAATTTGCCGCGGGTGAAGCTGGGGCAGGAGGCGGGCTCCACGGCGATGAACTGGTAATCCCGCTCGCCCCGCAGCTTTTCACCCATGAAGGGGGAGATCAGACCGCCCAGGTTGCTGCCGCCGCCGGCGCAGCCGATGATGATATCGGGCACGATGTTGTACTTGTCCAGAGCCGCCTTAGTCTCCAGACCGATGATGGACTGGTGCAGCAGCACCTGGTTAAGGACGCTGCCCAGCACATAGCGGTAGCCGGGCTGGCTGGCGGCGGCTTCCACTGCCTCGGAAATGGCACAGCCCAGGGAGCCGGTGGTACCCGGGTGCTCCTTCAGAATGGCCCGGCCTACACTGGTGGTATCGGAGGGGGAGGGGGTGACGGCGGCGCCGTAGGTCCGCATGACCTCCCGCCGGAAAGGCTTCTGCTCGTAGCTGACCTTCACCATGTAGACCTGGCAGTCCAGCCCTAGGTAGGAACAGGCCATGGAGAGGGCAGTACCCCACTGGCCGGCGCCGGTCTCAGTGGTGACGCCCTTGAGGCCCTGGTTCTTGGCGTAGTAAGCCTGGGCGATGGCGCTGTTCAGCTTGTGGGAGCCGGAGGTGTTGTTGCCCTCGAACTTGTAGTAGATCTTGGCGGGGGTCTGGAGCTTTTCCTCCAGGCAGTAGGCCCGCACCAGGGGAGAGGGCCGGTACATTTTATAGAAGTCCCGGATCTCCTGGGGGATGGGGATCTCCCGGGTGTCATTGTCCAGTTCCTGCCGGATCAGTTCGTCGCAGAACACCGGACGCAGGTCATCGAAGCCCATGGGCGTGCCGGTGGCGGGGTTCAGCAGAGGGGCGGGCTTGGTCTTCATATCTGCCCGGACATTGTACCAATTCATGGGCATCTCGTCTTCGGTCAGGTAGATTTTGTAGGGGATTTTCTCGAATGTCATGGTTGTGCTCCTTTCTGATCTGCGGCCCTTTGGAGAAAAAGAAAAAGACCTTCATCCCACAAGGACCCATTCCTATGGTTCCCTTGGGACAAAAGTCTGCGACTTCTGCGGTGCCACCCAACTTGGCGATTACTCGCCCACTCGGCGACGTGCCAACACACGTCTTTCCCTGGTAACGGGGGAAAAGCCCGTCGGCGCTTACTGGGGAGAGATCCCGTTCAGCCCGCCCTCTGCGGTCCATTCGGCGGGGCCCCTTCTGCTGCCATCCCACCACCGGCAGCTCTCTTGGAGAAGCGACGTCCGTGTACTCGTCCGCGTCATTGGTTTGTGCTTTTGAACTTGGGCTGAGTGTACAACACGCTGGGCCCGCCTGTCAAGCTTTGAAAAAAACTTTGTGAGTTCATTACAAAAAAGCGTAAAAAATTTCTCTAATTTTTGTTTTGAATTTTGGAAGAACAGGGGCGGGCCAAATGGCTCGCCCCTGGATTTTACCGCTGGTATTCAAATTCAAAATCGTATAGGGAAACAATGTCACCGTCCTGAATGCCCATCTCTTCCAGCTTCTGGAAGAAGCCATTATCCCGCAGCACCTTGTCGAACCACATCCGGCTCTCATAGTCGGCGAAGTTCACGTTGCCCATCACCTGCCGCAGCCAGGGACCCTCCACGATCCAGGTACCGTCGTCCTCCCGGTGGATGTCCAGCGGGGCGGAGGCATCGATCACCGGGGCCTTCGGCACATACTCCGGCTCATACACAGTGACAGGGGGCAGGACGGAGAGCATCTCCGCCGTCTTCTTCACCAGTTCCCGGGTGCCCTGGTGAGCGGCTGCGGAAATCTCCAGGAGCGTGTAGCCCAGAGCCTCCACATGAGACCGGAGCCGCTCCAGGTTGTCGGAGTCCGGGGGGAGGATGTCCACCTTGTTGGCGGCCACGATCTGGGGCCGCTCCGCCAGGTCCGGGCTGTACTGCTTCAGCTCCGCGTTGATGGCGTCAAAGTCCTCCACCGGGTCCCGGCCCTCGCTGCCGGACACGTCAACCACATGGACCAGCAGGCGGCAGCGGTCCACGTGCCGCAGGAAGTCGTGGCCCAGGCCGGCGCCCTCGCTGGCGCCCTCAATGATGCCGGGAATGTCCGCCATGACGAAGCTGACGCCGTCCTCTACCCACACCACGCCCAGATTGGGGAACAGGGTGGTGAAGTGGTAGTTGGCGATCTTGGGCTGGGCCTTGGATACCACGGAGAGCAGCGTGGACTTGCCCACGTTGGGGAAGCCCACCAGCCCCACGTCCGCCAGCAGTTTCAGTTCCAGGATGACATCATGGGCCTCGCCGGGGAGTCCCGCCTTGGCAAAGCGGGGCACCTGCCGGGTGGGAGTGGCGAAGTGGCTGTTGCCCCAGCCGCCCCGACCGCCTTTGCAGAGGACATAGGGCTCGCTGCCAGACATGTCCTGCATGATCTCGCCGGTCTCTGCGTCCCGCACCAGCGTGCCCCGTGGAACCTTGATGACCAGATCTGTGCCGTCCTTGCCGGTCTTCCGGGCCCCCTGGCCGTCGGCGCCGTTGCCGGCCACGTACTTGCGCTTGTAGCGGAAGTCCATCAGGGTGGACATATTGTCATCCACCTGCAAAATGATGGAGCCGCCCCGGCCGCCGTCGCCGCCGTCCGGCCCGCCGGCAGCCACATATTTTTCTCGGTGAAAGGACACGGCACCGTTGCCGCCGTTCCCTGCCCGGACAGAGATTCGGGCCTTATCGATGAAAGAAGTTGCCATGGTTGCACCTCATATTGTGATCTATTCAAAGAATTCCTAATCTTGCCTATTTTATCCGAAAACCTGCCACACGTCAAGAGCGGAGGCGTTCTGCTGAAGCTTCTTGTGTACAAGAATCAAAAGGCGGAAGAGTCTGTGGCGCCGTGGGGCAGGCTGTGTTATACTGGTTTCGCTATAAAATGTTCTGCGAGAAGGGGGCTGTACGATGGAGGACGTGATCCTGCTGGTCATACTGGTGTCTGTCCTGTATCTCCTGCTATGTCTGCTGATTGCCTTTATACGGGCACTGTTTCCTGGGAAAAGGAGCCGAAAATCCTGTTTTAAAGACACATTCTGGATGTTTTTCCTGGAGATCCTGAATCCCCTCAACTGGCTTTGACTGATGCCGGCCAGAAGGTCGCTCTGTTTCTGAAACGGACCATTTCAAGAAACCGCATAACGGCAAAAAACCGCCCCGGTCATTTGACCGGGGCGGTTTGGCTTCCTTATTCAGCCTCGTAGACAGAGACCTGCTTACGATCCTTGCCCAGCCGCTCGAAGCGGACTGTGCCGCTGACAGTGGCGAACAGGGTGTCGTCAGTGCCCTTGCCCACGTTCACACCGGGGTGGATGTGGGTGCCGCGCTGACGCACCAGGATGTTGCCGGCCTGGACGAACTGACCGTCGGCACGCTTGGCGCCAAGGCGCTTGGCCTTGGAATCACGGCCGTTCTTGGTGGAGCCGCCGCCCTTCTTGTGGGCGAAGAACTGAAGACCAATACGAATCATGATACGGACCATCCTTTCTGAAGATTTTTAGATGGGGAGGATCAATCATCCTCCAGAACTTCGATGTTGTCGGGATACTCGTCGTGGAGTGCGGAGAAGTAAACCATCAAGCCTGCCAGCAGAGACTGACAGGTGCTCTCCGCCGTGGGGGACAGCCCTCCGGGCAGATGGAGCGAAATGGACGCGTCCTGCTCCCGAACCTTAACCGATGCGGCTAGGCCCAGCACGTCATTGACGGTGGCTTCCACCAGACGGATGGCGCTGGTGACGGCGGCGCAGACGATGTCGGCGCCCGCCTCGGCGTAGCCGCTGTGGCCGCGGGCCTCAAAGCCGGTGATCCGGTCGCCCTCCATACGGAATACGACAGTGGTCATACTCAGACGGAGATCTTGCCGATCTCGACCTTGGTGTAAGGCTGACGATGGCCCTGACGCTTGCGGTAACCCTTCTTGGCGTTGTACTTGAAGATGCGGATCTTCTTGCCCTTGCCGTTCTTGACGATCTTGCCCTCCACAGAAGCGCCCTCCACCACGGGAGTGCCGAAGGTGGCTTTGTCGCCGTCCAGGATGGCCAGGACCTGGTCAAACTTCACGGTGTCGCCGGCTTCCTGGTCCAGCTTCTCGATGTAGACCACGTCGCCCTCGGCTACCTTGTACTGCTTGCCGCCGGTCACGATAATTGCGTTCATGTCGTTGTTTCAACTCCTTCATTACGGGCTCGCTGTCGGGGGCGGTCCCGGTGGGACACTTTTTAACCCATTCAAAGCGGCTCAATTAGTATATCAGCCAAAATCTGAAAAGTCAATCATTTTAAAAAAGTTCTTGCAAAATATTTGAATTCTATGTAGTATTTCGCTGTCCGGCCGGACACGAATCAACATATAGGAGGTGGTCGCTTGACCATTGAGAAACTGGGAGACATGCAGATCGCCTATATGCGCCGGACCGGCGGGTATGGCGAAGGCAACCGGCAGCTGATGGAGCAGTTCAAACGATACCTGAGAGAACATGCGCTGCTTCAGGAGGATACAACGATCCTGGGCATCGCTCTGGACGATCCGGCGCAGATCCCGGAGGACCGGCAGAGGTATGACGTGGGCATGATCCTCACCGGCCGAGAAGACCCCTGCGGCCTGCCGGTCCGCACCGTTGCCGGCGGCCGCTGGGCAGTATTTGAAGTCCCCCATACAGAAGAGGGCGTGTCAGATTTCTGGAGAGACCTTCCCCAACGCGCAGCACGGCTGCCTGTGGACGGCACGAGACCCATCCTAGAACGATATGCGCATCCGAAGGTCTCAGCGCATATCTGTGAGTTTTGCGTGCCCTTGCGGGAAAGCAAGCTCAGGGGGATTTGACGCTTGACGCGCGGAGACTGCTCATGCCAGCTTCATACTTGACAGCGTAAGTGGTATATGATATATTCACCTCATAAAGAGCGAAATATACCGCTTTTTTGGAACGCTGATTAGGGAGGCCACTTATGAAAAAGCAGATATTGTATGGAATGCTGGGTTTTCTCTCCCTGCTGGGGTTCGCAGGCGTGTTTACGGAAGCGCGGGGATTCCTGGGCTTCTTCGCCTTTGCGGTGGACTTCCAGTACTTCTTTTTGAAGTCTGACGAGATGCTGGAAGCGCAGCTGGCCCGGTCCGCCTCCCGGGCGTTTGTGGTCGGGATGCTGATGATGGCGGCCGCTGTGCTGGGGACCCTGACGCTGGGCGGTTTTACCCCCCAGCGGGCACTCCTTACCGGCTGCACGGTTGGCTGGGCTGCCTCTGTGGTGGTCTACGCCCTGACCGCCGCCTGGTACGGCTTCCGGGAGAGCTGGGGGCTGGAGCCGTGATCCGCAACCGGATGAAGGAGCACCGGGCCCGTCTGGGCCTGAAGCAGGAGGAGCTGGCAAAGCTGGTGGGGGTCCGGCGGGAGACCATCGGAAACCTGGAAAAGGGGCGGTACAACCCCTCTCTGGTGCTGGCCTGGAACATCGCCAAGGTGTTCGGGGTGCCCATTGAAGAAGTATTTACCGTAGAGCCGGACGGCCCAGCGGAACATAGCTGACGGGATACGAGCGCCCGGCGGGGATCATCCCCG
>NZ_KI271679.1:0-1259 GCF_000469445.2 Oscillibacter sp. KLE 1745
ACCACAAGATGTTCGGCTGCGTCTATGATATTTACAGCGATGACATCGAAGTCCGCCGGGAAAATGGCTTTGTGCTCCGTGGGATTCCTGCTGTGGAGCACGCCGTCATGCGCCTTTGCTCTGCCTTTCCGGATTTGAAAGCGGAGGTCGCCACAATTTTCGCATCTTCACAGGGGGAGAATCGTTACCAAGTTTGGATGCGATACTATTTCTCTGGCACCAATACGGGGCCCAGCATTTATGGCCCTCCTACGGGATTGAAGCTGGAAAAGGAGAAAGCACTGAACATCAGTTCCTTCCATGTGGAAAAGATCGACGGCGAATGGCTGATCGCGCATGAAACCACTGGACTTTGCTGCGACTATATCCGAGCAGTCTGCACTGGGGATAAAAGATTCAGTTGTCTGGAAATGTGAGGACTGGATTCCGATGATGCCGCAGCGGATACGCTGAACGTGCCTGGAGTCCGTCCGGCAAACGGTGCAAAGTGAAAGGAACAAATGAAATGGGACGTAAAGAGGTTTTGGCAGAGCGAAAAGCGCTGGAAGAGTACTACTACAATTGCAAGCTGGAGACACCGGAAGAGGTTGCAAAGCTTTTTGAAGTCTATACGAAGCTGATCTGGACCCATCACCAGGCGGGCCTGGTATATGATTACTACTGCGATGAAACCGTTATCCGGCAGGAAGGCGGCGGAAAGATGGTAGGCGGTGTAGACGTGGCAGAGATCCACACCATCCCCGCCTTCTCAGCTTATCCCAGGAGCAAAACCACGTTTTTGGATATTTTCTGCGTAGGTGACCAGGAGCACGGCTACCGGTTCGGCCAGTCTACGACCAACAGTGGGATTTTCTCGGCAAAAGGAGCCAATAGCAGTGGTCGGGGCGATGATTCGGTGTTTGAAGAAGGGACCTATGTGAACTTCTGCCAGTGCTATGTCAACCGGGTGGATGGGCGTTGGGTTGTCACGGAGGAATATCTGGGCTACGGCAATGAGATCAAGCGTCAGATGATGGCGGGGGCGCAGCCCTATTATAAGACCGTGCTGGGCGATCCGGCAGAGCGGCAGCTTCCGGTATGTGAGGAATCGGCGCAGAGAGACGATGAAACGGTGTGCGAGGAGGAGAAGGCATGATCTGCTTTGAACGGGCGGATGCCCTGCATGCCCATGAGAAAGCGCTCAGGGCGATTCAGGTCACAGATGCAGATACGTTATGCGCATATCTGAAGGGCTTTTGGGAGTTTATCTATAACCACAA
>NZ_KI271680.1:0-11825 GCF_000469445.2 Oscillibacter sp. KLE 1745
GGGGCGGACAGACAACCCGGCGGTCAACCGCTGAGTTGCCCTGCCGGATAAAAAGAGCGTTCCCGCCGGGAACCCCGGGCGGCGGAACTGCCAAAGGAGAGCTTATGCGCAACATTGCCCTGAAACTCATGTACAACGGCACCGCCTACCACGGGTGGCAGGTGCAGAAGAACGCGGTTACCGTCTGCGGGACCCTGGAGAAGGCCATTGCTGACATCTGCGGCGGCCCGGTACACCTCACCGGCTGCGGACGCACCGACGCCGGTGTCCACGCGGAGCACTACATCGCCAACTTCCGCACGGAGAGCCGCATTCCCATGGACCGGCTCCCCTTCGCCGTCAACACCCACACGCCGGAGGACATCGCGGTGAAGGAGGCCTTCGAGGTGGCGGAGGACTTCAACGCCATCGGCTCCTGCATCAAGAAGGAGTACACCTACCGCATCTACAACTCCCGGTTCAAGAACCCATTTTACGTCAACCGGGCCTACTTCTATCCCAAGCACCTGGACGAGGAATTCCTGAACCGGGCAGCGGGGATGTTCGTGGGCACCCACGACTTCGCGGCGGTGCGTTCCGTGGGCACGGAGACGAAGTCCACTGTCCGCACCATCTATTACTGTGACGTGACCCGGAACGGAGATCTGCTGGAATTGAAGGTCTGCGCCAACGGCTTTTTGTATAACATGGTACGGGCCATCACCGGCACCGTGCTGTACGCGGCGGAGGGCAAGTTCACCCCGGAGGACATCCCCGGCATTCTGGAGCGGGGGGACCGCACCGCCGCCGGTCCCACGGTGCCGCCGGGGGGACTGTACCTGACAAGACTTTGGTATGAGGATGAACGGCTCAATGGCTGATACGACGAACGACATCTGGAACGACAACGACGGGGAAGAGGACGAGGCTCCCCGGAAGGGCGGACGGCTGCGCCGCTTTGGGATCTTCTTTCTGGTGCTGGCGGCGGTGCTGGGCGTGGTGCTCGTGGCCGCGTACCGGGACGGCACCGGCTTTGACGCCCTGCGGCGGCTGTGTTCCTACGGCAGCGGAGAGGAGAGCACTGCTGAGGCCCAGTACGACTACGACGCCTCCGACAGCAACCGCTTTGCCGTCCTGGGGGATTCCCTGGTGGTGCTCTCCGACACAAAGCTGCAGGTCCTGGCGCGGGGCGGAGAGGAGATCTGGTCCACATCCGTGCGGATGAGCGCCCCTGCCCTGGAGACGGGCGGCGGCCGGGCTGTGGCTTACGACGTGGGGGGCACAGAGCTGTATGTGGTGGACGAGGGGGGCGAGATCCTCACGCTCACCGCACCGGAGGACGCCCCCTATTTCTCCGCCCGGCTGAATGAAGACGGTTGGCTGGCTGTGACCACAGAACTGCCGGGCTACAAGGGCGGCGTCACCGCTTATAACAGCCAGGGGACGGAGGTGTTTTCACTCACCGCGTCGGACCGGTTTGTCATCGACGCCCGGGTGACAGATGACGATAACACTCTGGCGGTGGTGACCTTAGGCCAGGAGAACAGCGTGTTCGTCAGCAACATGGTACTTTACAGCCTGGAGACGGCAGGAAATGTAGACCCGGCGGCCGACTACGATGTGACCGACGGTCTGGTGGCTGCCGTCGGAGAGCAGGACGGCCAGCTGGTGACGGTGTCCGACACCTGCCTGACCTACGCGTCCCCGGCCGGGGAGGTGCGCGCTACCTACTCCTATGCCGGCAGCTATCTGCGGGAATACGACTTGCACGGGGACGGCTTCACCGCCCTGCTGCTGAACCGGTACAAGTCCGGCGGTGTGGGCCGGTTGGTGACGGTGGACACGGACGGGCAGGAGATCGCCGCCCTGGACGTGAACGAGGAGATCCTCAGCATCTCCGCTGCCGGACGGTATCTGGCGGTGCTGTATATGGACAGCGTGGTGATCTACACAGAGGAGCTGGAGATCTATGCTCAGCTGGAGGGCACGGACTACGCCCGGTCGGTTCTGATGCGCCAGGATGGCTCCGCCCTGCTGCTGGCGGCAGAGAGCGCCCACCTGTTCCTGCCTTGAGTGGGAAACATTGATCTTGGAATTCACAAAACGTTTACGAGCAAAAAGGTAGGCAAGCATGACAACACCTGTTATAATAGACGTGATTATGGCTGTGGTTTTGATCGCTGCGGTCATCTACGGTGCCCACAGGGGCCTTTTCCGGGCCCTGGCGGGATTGGCGGTGGTGATCGTGGCCCTGGTGGGGGCGGCCATCATCGCAAATACCCTGGCCGCCCCGGCGGCCCGTCTGGTGACGCCCCTGATCCGGGAGCAAATCGAGACGAAGGTGGACGAGGCTATGGCCCGGCAGTCCCAGGAGGTCCAGATGCCGGAGGAGGACGTGGACGAGGGCTTCGCCATCGAGGACCTGCTGGCCCTGATGGGACTGGACGAGGACGTGCGGAACTCCCTGGCCAGCCAGACGCAGGAGAAGATCCAGGACACCGGCGTCTCCTTGGTCATGGCCGTGGTGGAGAGTCTGGCCCAGTCCATTCTCTATGCGGCGCTGTTCCTGGTCTCCTTCGTGGGACTGACGATCCTGCTGAAGCTGCTGATCCGGGCTATGGACCTGGTGCTGCAGCTGCCGGGGCTGCACCTGGTCAACTCCCTGGGCGGCGCCGTGATCGGCCTGATCGAGGGGGCCTTGGTGCTGTTTCTGGCCATCTGGGTTCTGCGGCGCTTCGGCGTCTCCTTTGAGACAGACACCGTCTCAGCCACCCATATTTTACGATTTTTTGCGACACACACACCCCTGAGCGCGCTGTCGCTTCTGCAATGACGAACGGGGCCGTTGCCCCGCCGGCGTCACGATTTCTGGAGGGATTTACACGATGCAGCCGACACTTTGTTCAAGATGCAAGAAGAACGTGGCCGTTGTCTTCATCTCCAAAATGGAGGGGGACAAGACCACCAACGAGGGCCTGTGCCTGAAATGCGCCAAGGAGCTGGGCCTGCCCCAGGTGGACGATATGATGAAGCGCATGGGCATTTCCGACGAGGATCTGGACACGCTCAACAATGAGATGCTCCAGGCCATGAGCGGCGTGGAGAATATCGAGGACCTGCCCGGCGGCGAGGACGCCGGGGAAGAGGAGGAAGAGGGCAAGACCGCCACCTTCCCCTTCCTGAACCGCCTGTTCTCCGGCGAGGCCGCCAAGGGCGGCGAGAGCGGCGGCCAGGAGGAAAGCGGTGCCCGAAGCCGGGAAAAGGAGCGCAAGGACCCTAAGAACGGCAAGCGCAAATATCTGGAGAACTACTGCATCTCCCTGACGCAGCGGGCCCAGGAGGGAAAGCTGGACCCGGTGATCGGCCGGGAGCAGGAGATCGAGCGGGTGGTGCAGATCCTGAACCGCCGCCAGAAGAACAACCCCTGCCTGATCGGTGAGCCCGGTGTGGGTAAGACCGCCATCGCGGAGGGGCTGGCCCAGCGGATCTCCAAGGGCGACGTGCCCTTCAAGCTGCGGAACAAGGAGGTCTATCTGCTGGATCTGACAGCTCTGGTGGCCGGCACCCAGTTCCGGGGCCAGTTCGAGAGCCGGATGAAGGGCCTTATCGACGAGGTGAAGCGCCTGGGGAACATTATTTTGATGATCGACGAGGTTCACAACATTGTGGGCGCCGGCGACGCCGAGGGCAGCATGAACGCCGCCAACATCCTGAAACCCGCCCTCTCCCGGGGCGAGATCCAGGTGATTGGCGCCACCACCTTCAACGAGTACCGCAAGTCCATCGAGAAGGACACCGCTCTGGAGCGGCGGTTCCAGCCGGTGACGGTGAACGAGCCCTCCATTGAGGACTCTGTGCAGATTCTCCAGGGCCTGGCCCCCAAGTATGAGCAGTACCACGGGGTGAAGATCTCTGAGGGGATCCTGCGTCAGGCGGTGCTGCTCAGTGAGCGGTACATCACCGACCGGTTCCTGCCGGACAAGGCCATCGACCTGATCGACGAGGCATGTTCCGACCTGAATCTGAAAGACCCGGATATCTCCCGCCGCATGGAGATTCAGCGGGAGCTGGACGACTATGAGAAAGAGCGCACCATGCTGGAGGAGCAGGAGGAGAAGGCCGAGGGCGACTACGCCCGCATGGCGGAGCTGAAGAGCAAGGAACTCCAGCTGAACACAGAGCTGAACAGTCTGCTGGAAAAGGGCGATCCACAGCTCTCCATGGAGAATCTGGCCCATGTTATCGAGCTGTGGACCAAAATCCCGGCGGCCAAGATCCGGGAGCAGGAGTTCCAGCGCCTGAGCCAGCTGGAAGTGCGGCTCAAGAGCCATATCATCGGCCAGGACGAGGCCGTGTCCGCCGTAGCCGCCGCGGTGCGGCGGAACCGGGTGGGCATCTCCCCCAAGCACAAGCCTGTCAGCTTCATCTTTGTGGGGCCCACCGGCGTGGGCAAGACAGAGCTGGTGAAGCAGCTGGCAACAGACCTCTTCAACACGCCGGATGCCTTGATCCGGCTGGATATGTCGGAGTTCATGGAGAAGCACTCCGTCTCCCGTCTGGTGGGCTCCCCTCCGGGCTACGTGGGGTATGACGAGGCGGGCCAGCTGACAGAGAAGATCCGCCGCAAGCCCTACGCCGTGGTCCTCTTCGACGAGATTGAGAAGGCCCATCCCGATGTGCTGAACATCCTTCTCCAGATCCTGGATGACGGCGAGATCACCGACGCCCACGGCCGCAAGGTGAACTTTGAGAATACCATCATCGTCATGACCTCCAACGCCGGCAGCGCCACCAAGGAGGGCACCGTGGGCTTCGGCCGCTCCGTGAACGAGCAGGACGCCGACCGGGCCATGAAGGCGCTCCAGCAGTTCCTGCGGCCGGAGTTCATCAACCGGGTGGACGCGGTCATTACCTTCAACCGCCTCAGCGAGGAGAACTTCCACGGCATCGCACGTATCATGCTGAACGAACTGGTGGGTTCCCTGAAGGAGAAAGGCATCACCTTCACCTACGACGACGCACTGGTGGAGCTTTTGACGAAGAAGTCCTACTCCCTGACCTACGGCGCCCGGAACCTGCGGCGCACCATCCAGAAGGAGCTGGAGGACCCCATGGCCACAAAGATCATCGACAGCTACGAGCATCCCATCACCCAGGTGAAGGCCACGGTGGAGGACGGTGCCATTCGGCTGTACACCCTGTGACCGGAGGAAGAGGAGAGGGAGGACCATGCTGTTTCGGAAGGATATGGATCCCCGCTGTGCCTACTGCCAGCGGGGCCAGCAGATCAACGAGCGGGAGGTGGCCTGCGTCAAGCGGGGCATCGTGGCGGTGGAGCACCACTGCCGGGCATTCAAATACGACCCCTTGAAGCGGGTGCCGCCCCGGCCGGCAGCGCTGGAGACTGAACGGCTGAAAGAGGAAGATTTTTCGCTGTAAGCAGCGTTCAGCACCCGCCTGGGGAAAATCCCCGGGCGGGCGCTGTCACAAATGGGAAGGAGAGGAGACATCATGGAAGTCAAGCGGATCTGCGCGGCGTACTGGAGCGCCACAGGCAACACAGACAAGACGGTGAACACCATCGCGGAGACCCTGGCGGAGAAGCTGGGCGTCCCTCTGGAGCGGAGGAACTTCACACGCCCGTCAGACCGGGCGGAGGATCTGTCTTTTACGGGGGGAGACCTGGTGGTGTTCGGTATGCCCACCTATGCGGGAAAGCTGCCCAACAAGATGCTGCCCTATGTCCAGCAGCAGATCCACGGGAACGGCGCCCTGGCGGTGGGGGTGGTCACCTTCGGCAACCGGTCCTACGACAACTCCCTGGCGGAGCTGTGCGCCGCGCTGGAGGCGGACGGCTTCCACACCGTGGCCGGGGGCGCCTTTGCGTGCCGCCACGCCTTTACGGACGTGCTGGCGGACGGCCGCCCGGACTGGGATGACAAGCGGCAGATGGGGGAGTTCGCGGCCCGCATTGCGGACAAGGTAAAAGACCTGACGGACATCCCTGCTCCGGTGGCCGTGCCGGGCGATGCGGCGGCGCCCTACTACGTGCCCAAGGGCACGGACGGCCAGCCCGTCAAGTTCCTGAAGGCCAAGCCCCAGACGGATTTGGGCAAGTGTACCGACTGCGGCGCCTGCGCCCGCCTGTGTCCCATGGGGGCCATCAATCCCTCCAACGTGGCGGAGGTGCCCGGCACCTGCATCAAGTGCCAGCGGTGCGTCCACAAGTGCACGAAGCACGCCAAGTACTTTGATGACCCGGCCTTTTTGTCCCACGTGGCCATGCTGGAGCAGAACTTCACAGAGCCCAAGGAGAATGAGGTGTATCTGTGAGGCGGTGGGTTCTTGCCTTTCTGATGGCGGTCACAGCCAACTGGGTTTCTCTGATCTATGCGTTTGGCCCGGTGAGCTGGCTCTTGACGACGATACTGCTTCTGGGGGAGTTCCTCTATTTTAATCTGCGGCCCATTGAGAAGAGCGGTGCGCCTACAAAGCGGATCTGGTATTTGAAAAGCGGCTGCGAATTGCTGCGCCTGTTTTTGATTACAGCTACGGTCACAGTCTTTGTGCAGATGGTATGGCTGTGGTGCCAGATTTCCATGATAACGCCGGAGAACAGCCTTGCCGCTGGAACAGCTGTTGCAGGTGCGGCTTTTGGTGTTCTCTGGGCTGTCTTGCTGGAGGCTATCGTCTTCTGGAACGGCATGATCCGGGTGTATCTCACCTCCGTCCAGCTGGGGCTGAAGCACCGGGTGCTGGCGGCCCTGTGCGGGTGGATCCCAATTCTCAACATCTGGTATCTGCGGAAGATTATCCGCATCACCGCCGACGAGGCGGAGTTCGAGACGGAGAAGTGGGAGCTGGACACCGCCCGGGCGGAGAGCGAGATCTGTAAGACGAAATACCCGATCCTTCTGGTCCACGGGGTGTTCTTCCGGGACTTCCGCTATGTCAACTACTGGGGCCGCATTCCCAAGGAGCTCCAGCGCAACGGCGCAACAGTGCACTACGGACAGCAGCAGTCCGCCGCCGCGGTGGAGGACAGTGGGCGGGAGCTGGCGGACCGTATCCGGCAGATCCTGGCGGAGACCGGCTGTGAGAAGGTGAACATCATTGCCCACTCCAAGGGGGGACTGGACAGCCGGGCCGCCATCGCCCACGCTGGATGTGCCCCCTGTGTGGCCAGCCTCACCACCATCAACACGCCCCACCGGGGCTGCATCTTTGCCGAATATCTGCTGAAGAAGATCCCTGCAGCGGCTCGGCAGAAGATCGCAGATACCTACAACGCCGCCCTGAAGCGGCTGGGGGATGAGGCCCCGGACTTCCTGGCGGCGGTGACAGATCTGACCGCCTCTGCCTGCGAGGCCAGGAACGCGGCTACCCCGGACGCCCCCGGCGTCTTTTACCAGAGCGTCATGTCCTATTGCAGAAAGGCCCAGCACGGCAAGTTCCCTCTGAACATGACCTATCCCATCGTCAAGCACTTTGATGGATTGAACGACGGGCTGGTGGCGGTGGACTCCGCCAAATGGGGCGATCAGTTCACCCTGCTGGAGCCAAGGGGGCACCGGGGCATCTCACACGGGGATGTGGTGGATCTGAATCGGGAGAACATTCCCGGCTTCGACGTCCGGGAGTTCTATGTCTCCCTGGTAGCGGATCTGAAAAACAGAGGCTTTTGAGCGGAAAAAAGCGGAGCGTCACAGGGACGCTCCGCTTTCGTGTTCCGTGGTGTCTTTTATGGTGGGGGCCACCGGTTCCACAAGGGGATCCGCCGCCCCGCCATCCTCTGTGGTGTCATCTGCGGGGGAACAATAGGTTTTGTACAGCGCCACATGGTCGTAGATGGCCCGCCAGGAGCTGTAAGCGTCTGCCGTCACACAGATATAGCGTCTGCCGTCCGCTGTTTCGCCGCAGCTGGCGGCGCAGTTGCCGGACTCCACCACATAGCCGGTCTTGGCGCCGGTGACCTCAATGCCGCCGGTATCCTTGTCCTCGATCCGCCGCAGGAACCAATTGGAGAGGATCTGCCCCTCCGGGTGGTCCGCAGTGGGGAGAGTCTCATAGGTCCGGGCCCCCAGCACCTCCCGGCACAGGTCGTTGTCCATGGCCGCCTCCAGGATCACCGCCATGTCGGAGACCGTGCACTTGTGGGCCTCGTCATACAGTCCCACACAGTTGGTGAAGTGGGCGGTGTCCGCGATGCCAAGCTCCTCCAGCTTTTCGTTCATCAGCGCCACGAACGCCTCCTGGGAGCCCGCCACATAAGTGGCCAGCCCCAGCGCCGCGTCCGCACCGGAGGAGAGGATGGTGCCGTAGAACAACTCACGCACCGGGACCGTTTCGTCAACCATCAGCCCCACCACGCTGCACCCGTTGACATAGCAGTAGTCGGTGATGTCGATGGTCATGGTGAAGGTGTCGTCCAGCTCCGCTTCTGTGATGTGCTCAGCGGCCACCAGAACCGTCAGGACCTTCGTCATGGAGGCGGGAGAGATCACAGTATCCGCGTTTTTCTCCGCCAGGACCGTCCGGGTGTCCAGGTCAACCAGGACCGCGCAGCGGCTGGGAAAGTCCTCTCCCAGCTGGATCGTGTCCGGGCCGGACACGGCCCTGGCATAGGGCTCCGGCGCAGGGGCGCTGGCGACGGATGTCACCTGAAAGGGCCGTTCGGCCTTAACCATCTCCGACGCAGGCTTTTCAATCAGCTGGGCTCCCACGGTCACCAGGCCTACACACAGAACGGCCAGCAGCCCGCAGGGCACCAGACGGCGAAGCAGCCGCCGCCGCTTTTCCCGCTGCTTCTTTCGGCGGGCCTCCGCCCGCTGGGCCCGCCGGGTGGCCCGCTCCTCGTCCGTGATAATGGGCTTGTACTCCTCGTCCATATCGGCGCTCCTATCTGAAAGGCGGGCCTGTCCGGCACCGCCGCAGTCTCGTACTCTTCATTATAACAGATGATGGAAGAAAATGCATCTCCTATTTTCCGGTTTGGCAGAGGGAATTTTATCCATCCGGCTTTTGACCCGTGAAAAACCGCTGTCAGGCCAAGTTGTTTTTGCATAGCCTGAGTGTAAGAACAACACTTGGAGGGGAGCGTATGGCTCAAGTTACCCATTTTTTCGCAGGCGCTAACAGCGGTGACGGCTTCCAGAACCTGTTTTCGGAGATCGTGGACCTGGAAGACACCTATGATCTGATGGTTTTGAAAGGCGGCCCCGGCGTGGGCAAGGCCACCTTCATGCGGGAGATCGGCCGAAGCATGGAGGAGGCCGGCACACCGGTGGAGTACTTATGGTGTTCCGGCGACCCGGATTCCTTGGACGGCGTGGTGCTGCCGGAGCTCCGCTGCGCCGTGGTGGATGGTACGTCGCCCCATGTGGTGGAGCCCCGGTACCCTGCGGCGGTGGACCGGTATGTGGACCTGGGGCGGTTTTACGACCTCACCGCCGCCAAGGCCGCGGCGGAGGAGGTGAAGGCTCATACCCGGGCCTACAAGGCCGCATATATCCGGGCCTATCACCATCTGAAGGCTGCCCGGCAGGTGGAGCTGGATGCAGTGGCGGCGGTGCGGAAGACCTTCGACCGGGAGAAGGCGGACCGCCGGACGGCGGGCATTCTCTCACGGGAGCTGCGCCGCCGGGGCGGTGAGGCGGGGAAGACCACCCGCCGCTTCCTGGGCAGTATTACCCACAAGGGGTACATCTGGCGGTTTGACAGTGTGGACGCCCTGTGCCCCAAGGTCTATGAGCTGGCGGACAGCTGGGAGCTGGCAGGGGAGATGCTTGCCCGGCTCCATCAGGCGGCGGCGGATAACGGCTGGGACACCATCGTCTGCTGTGCGCCGGAGGAGCCGGGGCGGATCGAGCACCTGCTGATCCCCGGACTGGGGCTGGCCTTCGTCACCTCCCGGCCCGGCATGGAGTACGGGCAGAAGCCCTTCCGCCGGGTGCGGCTGGACGCCATGACGGAACCTCAGGGCAAGGCCCGGCTACGGTTCCAGACCCGGATGGCGGCACTCCTGCGGGAGGAAGGGGCCGCGGCGCTGAAAGACGCCAAAGCCAACCACGATAAGCTGGAGGCAGTCTACAACCCCTACGTGGATTTCGACGGTGTCCGAACCCTGGCGGCGCTGGAGGCGGGGCGGCTTCTCAGCTGGCTGGGTTGAATCAGATCAGGATGCGGGCCCCGGCGGTATACCGCCGGGGCCTTGCCTTATGCGAACAGATGTGCTACAATACTGGAAGCGAAAACAGGGGCAAGACAGCCCCGGAGGGAACGGGATCATGACCAAGGAAGAAGCACTGAAAACCTATTACGGCTACGACGTCTTCCGGGGCGGCCAGGAGGCGGTCATCGACGCGCTGCTCTCTGGGCGGGATGCGCTGGCCATCATGCCCACCGGGGCGGGGAAGTCCGTCTGCTACCAAATCCCGGCCTTGCTGCTGCCGGGGATCACCCTGGTGGTCTCGCCTCTGGTGTCCCTGATGCGGGACCAGGTGACGCAGCTGGTGCAGATGGGCATCCCGGCGGCGTTTCTCAACAGCTCCCTGACCTTCCGCCAGTACCTGCTGGCCCTGGACCGGGCCAGGGCGGGGCGGTACAAGATCATCTACGTGGCCCCGGAGCGGCTGGAGACCGAGGGCTTCCAGGCCTTTGTGCGGGAGGCAGACATCTCCCTGGTGGCGGTGGACGAGGCCCACTGCATCTCCCAGTGGGGCCAGGATTTCCGGCCCTCCTATCTGAACATTCCCGCCTTTGTGGAGAGCCTGCCCCACCGGCCCCCGGTGGGAGCATTCACCGCCACCGCCACGCCGGACGTGAAGGCGGACATCCGCCGCTTGCTGGACCTGCGGGACCCGCTGGAGCTGACCACCGGCTTTGACCGGGAGAACCTGTATTTTGAGGTCCAGCAGCCTGCGGACAAGCGGGCGGCGCTGCTGGAGCTGGTGAAGGGCCGCCCCGGCAAGTGCGGCATCGTCTACTGTGCCACCCGGAAGAATGTGGAGGAGGTGTGCGACTTCCTCCGCCAGCGGGGGGTAGCCGCCGCCCGGTATCACGCTGGCCTGGCCCCAGAGGAGCGACAGAGGAACCAGGAGGACTTCCTCTACGACCGGGTGCAGGTGATGGTGGCCACCAACGCCTTCGGCATGGGCATCGACAAATCCGATGTCCGGTATGTTATCCACTACAATATGCCCAAGGACATGGAGAGCTACTACCAGGAGGCGGGCCGGGCGGGCCGGGACGGGGCGCCCTCCAGCTGCATCCTGTTGTACAGTGGCCAGGATGTGCGGACTAATGAGTTTCTCATCACCCACAGCGAGCCCCGGGAGGACTTGGATCCCCGGACGGCCGAGCAGCTGCGGGAGCGGGATCTGCAGCGGCTGCGGCAGATGACCGGCTACTGCCGGACACGCCGGTGTTTGCGGCAGTATATCCTGCACTACTTCGGCGAGCACGCGCCGGACACTTGCAGCGCCTGCTACAACTGCCTCCATAACTTCGAAGAGGTGGATGTCAGCCGGGACGCCAAGGCCATCGTGGCCTGCATTGCCAAAACCGGACAGCACTTCGGCGTGGGTGTCATCGCGGAGACCCTCTGCGGTGCGGACACGGAGCGGGTGCGGAAGTACCACATGGACCGGGAGGACACCTACGGCGCTTTGGGTCAGCTGACCCAGAAGGAGGTCCAGGAGCGCATCCGCTTCCTGCTGGACCAGGGCGTGCTGGAGCTGAGTCCGGGGCAGTATCCGGTGCTGCGGCTGACGGAGCGGGCGGAGGACGTGATGTACGGCGAATCGACGCTCCAGATGAAGACGCTGCGGGAGGACCGGTCCGCCCCG
>NZ_KI271680.1:11925-50886 GCF_000469445.2 Oscillibacter sp. KLE 1745
CCCCGCCGGGCGGCGGCCGGGGAGCTGGAGGGGGATGCGGCGGAGTTGTTCGGCCGCCTCCGGGCCCTGCGGGCCCAGTTGGCCCGGCGGCAGGGAGTCCCCGCCTACGTGGTGTTCTCGGACAAGACCCTGCGGGAGATGGCGATTTCCCGCCCCCGGACCACGGCGGAGCTGCGGGCGGTCAGCGGCGTGGGCTCCGCCAAGGCGGAGCGGTACGGCCGGGACTTTCTGACGGTGATCCAGGACTTTCCGTCGTGACGGAGATCAGAAGAGACAACAGGCGCTGTCCCATGCGGGACAGCGCCTGTCTGTGTTTTTTCAGTTCAGAAAATCCTTCAACTTTTTGCTGCGGCTGGGGTGGCGCAGTTTCCGCAGGGCCTTGGCCTCGATCTGGCGGATGCGCTCCCGGGTAACGTTGAATTCCTTGCCCACTTCCTCCAGGGTGCGGGTGCGGCCGTCCTCGATGCCGAAGCGGAGCTTTAGAACCTTTTCCTCCCGGGGAGTGAGAGTGGAGAGAACATCCATCAGCTGCTCCTTCAGCAGGGTGAAGCTGGCGGCTTCGCTGGGCTCGCTGGCCCCCTCGTCGGGGATGAAGTCGCCCAGGTGGGAGTCCTCCTCCTCACCGATGGGGGTCTCCAGGGAGACGGGCTCCTGGGCAATTTTCAGGATCTCCCGGACCTTCTCCACCGGCATTCCCATCTCCGCGCTGATCTCATTGGGAGAGGGATCATGGCCCAGCTCCTGCAGGAGCTGGCGGCTGACCCGAATCACTTTGTTGATGGTCTCCACCATGTGGACAGGGATGCGGATGGTGCGAGCCTGGTCGGCGATGGCCCGGGTGATGGCCTGCCGGATCCACCAGGTAGCGTAGGTGGAGAACTTGTAGCCCTTGGTGTAGTCGAACTTCTCCACCGCCTTGATCAGGCCCAGATTGCCCTCCTGGATCAGATCTAGGAACAGCATGCCCCTGCCCACGTACCGCTTGGCGATGGACACCACCAGACGGAGGTTGGCCTCCGCCAGCTTCTGCTTGGCGGTCTCACCCTTGGCGTGGGCGGACTTCCAGGCGGCGATCTCCTCCTGGGAGTAGGGGATCTCCTGCCCCTCCTTCCGGAGCCGGTCGATCTCCGCCAGCTTCCGGTCGGCCTCGTTGCCCGCGCCCATGGCCTGGGCCAGGTCGATCTCCTCATCCGGGGACAACAGGGGCACCTTGCCGATCTCTTTCAGATACATACGGACAGGATCGTCGATGGAGAAGCTGTTCACCAGAGTGTTGGGATCCACCAGCTCCTCTTCCTCCACATCGGCGATCTCCTCTGCGGCGGGCTCGTCATCCGGCAGGTCCGCCAACAGGGCATCGTCGGCGCTGATGTCGATGTTCAGCGCCTCCAGGGAGTCGTAGAGCTGATCCATCTGATCGCTCTCCAGATTCAGGTCATCCACCGCGTCCATCAGATCTGCGGAGTCCAGCTTGCCCTTCTTCTTACCGCGGGCCAGCAGTTCCCGCAGTTTTTCGTTGTTCATCAGCCAGGAGGCTGCGGGCAGCGCAGCCACCTGCTTGTCGTCCAGCCGGAGGATGCCGGCCTTCCGGGCCTCCTCGTCCGTCATGACGGCGGGGGCCTCCTGGGCCGTCTCCTCCCCCTTTTTCCGGGTGGACTTTTTGGCAGACCTTGCAGCCGGCTCCCTCTCCGCGGCCTTCTCCGCCGCATCTGCGGCCGCCAGGAGCGCGTCTGCCTGTCTCTTCAGCTCCTTGGGGCTCAACTCAAACTCATTTGCCATGCTGCTTTCCTCCAGTACCCTTTTTGTCTTTGTATTTTTCTGTGGCCGCCAGCAGCGGGTCGGCAGTCCCGCCCCCCAGCCGCTTCTCGGCCTCCGTCTGTACGATGCGTATGTAGTCCGCCAGCGCCTGTTGTCCGTTTCGCAGAGACTCCGGCTGCTGGCAGACGCCGGTGAGATGGTTCATCTCCTCCTGGGAGAAGAACTCCGCCTGGGCCGCCAGGGAGGGGACGCGTCCTGCCGCCTTGGCCTGCCACAGCGTGGTAAAGGCACGGCCCAGCAGTGGGGAGGAGAACTGCTCCTCCCGCAGGGGCGGCTCCTCCGGGAACAGGCTCTCGTCCCGGATCAGCAGCCGCAGGATGCCCTCCTCCGCCCGGGCGGAGCGGATGTTGTCGTATCGCAGCTCCCGCTCCTTGGGCTGGAGCTGGACCGCCGGGTTCAGGTCCCGCCGCAGCTCCTGCCGCTTCTCCCGGGAGAGGCGGCGTTTGAAGGCCCGCTGGACCTCCAGCCTCATGGCCTCCGGCGTGATCTTGGCGGTCTCTGCGGCCCGGGTGGTGTAGATCTCCCGCTCTACCGGATTGGCAAGGGCGGCCAGCAGGGCGCTGACCTCCTCACAGTAGGCCACACGGGCCTCGTCACTGGAGAGGTCGTACTTACCCGCCGCCTGGGCCATGCGGAACTCGATGCCGTTCTCACTGCCGGTCAGCAGCGCCTCGAAGGCGTCTTTTCCCTGGAGCTTGATGAAGTCGTCGGCGTCCTGCTTTACCAGTTCGCCATCCTCCGTCCGCCGCCGGGGCAGCTGAAGGACCTTGACCGAAAACTCCGAGTTGTTCAGGATCTCCAGCGCCCGCTCCGTGGCGATCTTGCCGGCGTTGTCATTGTCGTAGCACAGCACCAGCTCCTTCGTGAACCGGCTGAGGAGCCGTGTCTGCTCCACTGTCAAAGCCGTCCCCATGGAGGCCACTGCGTTGTCGAATCCCGCTTGGTGGAGCGTTACCACGTCGATGTTGCCCTCGCAGAGGATGATGTTGGACCGCTTGGATTTCTTGGCCAGATTCAGTCCGTACAGAACCCGCCGTTTGGAGTACACCGGTGTCTCCTGGGAGTTCATGTACTTGGGCTCAGACTTGTCCAGGACCCGGCCGCCGAAGGCCACCACGTCTCCCCGCACATCGATGACAGGAAAGATGAGCCGGTTGCGGAACTTGTCGTACAGGCCGCCGTTCCGGTTCTGCACCGCCAGGCCTGCCTCCAGCAGCTCCGACTTCGTGTAGCCCTTCTTCGTCATGGCCAGGATCAGCGCGTCCCAGGCATCCAGAGAGGCTCCCAGACCGAAGTTCACTGCCGTGGCCCTGCGAATTTTCCGCCGGTCCAGATATTCCTGCACCGCCCGCCCCTCCGGCTGTTGGAGCATCTGATAGTAGAACCGGGCCGCGTCCCGGTTCAGGTCCAGCAGACGCTGGCGCCTGTGGCCCGCCTCCCGGTCGCCGTCCTCCTCCGGCACCTCCATCCCCGCCCGTTTGGCCAGAAAGCGCACCGCATCCGGGAAGGAGAGATTCTCCTCCTCCATGATGAAGTTAATAACGCCGCCGCCCCGCTTGCAGCCGAAGCAGTAGTAGATCTGTTTGTCCGGAGAGACGGAGAAGGAGCCGGTCTTCTCACTGTGGAAGGGACACAGACCAAAGAGATTCGCGCCCTTTCGGGTCAGCTGCACATAGCTGCCCACCACGTCCACGATGTCACTCCGGGCCATCAGCTCGTCCAGAAAGCTCTGGGGAAAGGGCATGTCAAGGTCTCCTCCTTTCGGTGAGTGTTGCCAGATTTCCCGAGGGTCATACCCGAAAGCGAGGGCGTACCCAAAACGAGACATTTTAGATATACCCCGTTCTTTTGGGATTTCCTCTTTTTTTGCTGGATTTTTTCAAAAAGTTTTTGCCCAGTGGGTTTACAGACTGCCGCGGCCTGCGTAAAATGGTAGAAAAGCGTCGAAGCGGCGGAGAGGAGGCGTGAGATGTCCATCGAGCTTTGGGCGGCCCGGTTGGAGCGCCCGCTGACGGAGCGGGAGACGGAGGCCATGCTGCCCCTGCTGCCCCCGGAGCGGCAGGAGCGGCTGCTGCGGATCAAGCAGTCGGAAAAGCGGCGGGAGCCCCTGTGCGCCTATCTCATTCTACGCCATGCCTTGTGGGAGCAGTACCGCTGGCGGGAGCTTCCGCCTATCCGGCTCACCTCTCTGGGCAAGCCCTACTTCCCGGATTTCCCAGAGGTCCACTTCAATCTGAGCCACACCACCGGCGCGGTGCTGGTGGCCCTGTCCGGGGAGCCGGTGGGGGTGGATATCGAGCACATCCGGCCGGTGAGCGAGCGGGCCATGCGGCGTCTGGCGGATGTGACCACGGAACGGGCCTTCTTCCAGAGCTGGGTCCGGCGGGAGGCCCGGGCCAAGCGCAGCGGCGCCGGCGTGGGGACCATGCTGGCGTCGGAGACCCCGCTCCAGCCTGGGGAGCGATTCTATTTTCTGGACACCTTTCCGGGCTATGTGGCGGGAGTGGCCACCCGGGACGGGGGCCCGCCAGGCCAGGTGCGCAAATACTCCCTGGATGATATGATGGGATAAAAGCGGGGGAGAAAAAAGGCGGCGGGGCAGTGCCCCGCCGTCTCCCGGTCGGTTTATACGATCTTCCGCAAAGGCAGCGGCTCCGCCGCATCCTTCTGCTCCGCAAAGTAGCGGATGATGTCTTTTCGGGTGACGATCCCGGTGAAGTTCCCCAGGTCGTCCACCACAGGGATGAAGTTCTGGTTCATGGCGCTGTGGAGGAGCTCTTCCATGGTGACGGTGATCCGGACGGGAGGATAGCTGTTGCCCCGCAGAATGTCCCGGACCTGCAGCCGCTCCATGTCCTTCATGGAGTAGGCAGTCAAGGTCTCGCAGTCCTTGGACAGGAGCTGCCAGAGGAAATCCCCCTCACTGACTGTACCGACATATTTCCCATCCCGGCTGATGACGGGGATGGCGGTATAGCCGTGGTGCCGCATCTTTTCCAGTCCCTGACGGAAGGTGCAGTCATCGTACAGATAGGCGACGCTGTGCTTCGGGAGCAGAAAATAAGCTATGTTCACTTTGCTGCCTCATTTCTAAGGGCGGGGGCCCGCCCGTATTCGGCCTTTCCGGCCTTCTAAAAAAAGTATACAGGAAATGCCTGGGGAATTGGTGAATAATCTATGAAATCTGCCGGAGAACGGTCTTTACTTTTTCGACAGAGGCTGTTATTATAAAATGTGATATATGCAACAGAAGGGAGCGGCCGCGATGTTGACCCCACAGGAACTGAAAAAGAGCCCCTTGTTTCAGGACATCGGGTACGAGAATTACCAGCAGATGCTGGACTGCTTTCAGGCGGTGCAGCGGAGCTATCGGGTGGACGAGGTGATCTACGACTTCTCCGGCCCGGCTGGCAACGCCGTAGGCGTGGTGGAGCGGGGGGAGGCATCCCTGATCCGCATCGACGAGGAGGGAGTCGCCACTGTGCTGGAGGAGCTGGGCCCCGGCGGTGTGTTCGGCAAGAGCCTGGCGTTTTCCACCTCCGGCCGGGACAGCTTGGAAGTGGTCTGCCGCACGGCCTGCGACGTGGTGTTCATCGACTATCCTCATATTCTGAAGCGGTGTGAGCGGGCCTGCACCCATCACAGCCTGCTGGTGCAGAATATGCTGCGGCTGATCTCAGACAAGGCCCAGGCCCTGTCCGAGCGGGTGGACGTTCTCTCCCGCCGGTCCATCCGGGAAAAGCTCCTGTGCTACTTCAACCAGCTGGCGGAGAAGGAGGGGAGCCGGACCTTCCAGCTGCCCTTCTCCCTGAGTATGCTGGCGGATTACATCGCCACGGACCGCAGCGCCATGATGCGGGAGCTGAAGCGATTGAAGGAGGAGGGCGTCCTCCGGTCCGAGGGGCGGCGCATCACCCTTTGTACAGGATGATTGACCGGCCCGAAGGGGCGCTGGAAAGTTTGTTATTTTTTTCGCAGAATCCCCGCAAAAACGGATTGACTGCTTTCGGGGGTTGTGTTAAAGTATAGACAATGTGTCGTGTCGAAGGATACATCGCCGCAAATACCAAAATTCGATCATTCGGGAAAGAAGGAACACTATGTATCGTATCGTGAGAAAAGAGGCCCTCCGTCCCACCGTCACCCTGTATGAGATCGAGGCACCCCTGGTCGCCAAGAAGGCCCAGCCGGGCCAGTTCATCATCCTGCGCGTGGATGAGAACGGCGAGCGAATCCCCATAACGATCAACGACTATAACCCGGAGAAGGGCACCGTCACCATCATCGTCCAAACCGTGGGCGCCACCACGGAAAAGCTGAGCCACATGAAAGAGGGCGACAGCCTCCAGGACTTTGTGGGCCCCCTGGGCAAGGCCACCGAGACCGAGGGCAAGAAGAAGGTCTGCGTGGTGGGCGGCGGTGTCGGCTGCGCCATCGCGTATCCCGTGCTGAAGAAGTTCCACGACTGCGGGGCCGAGGTCCACGCCGTCATCGGCTTCAAGAACAAGGATCTGGTGATCCTGGAGGATGAGTTCCGGGCCGCAAGCAGCGTACTGAAGGTCTGCACCGACGACGGCTCCTATGGCCAGAAGGGCGTTGTCACCGAGGCGCTGAAGGAGCTGATTGACGCTGGCAACCAGTATGATGAGGTGTTCGCCATCGGTCCCATGGTGATGATGAAATTTGTTTCCAAGACCACGGAGCCCTACGGCATCCCCACCACCGTTTCCATGAGCCCCATCATGATTGACGGCACCGGCATGTGCGGCGGCTGCCGCCTGAGCGTGGGCGGCGAGATGAAGTTCGCCTGCGTGGACGGCCCGGATTTCGACGGCCACAAGGTGGACTGGGATCTGGCGGTCAAGCGGAACCAGATGTATCGGGACTTTGAGGCCCACAAATATGAGGAGACCTGCAACCTGTTCAAGAAGGAGGCCGAATAATCATGGCCAATATGTCTTTGAAGAAGAATCCCATGCCCTCTCAGGAGCCCGATGTCCGCAACAAGAACTTCGACGAGGTGGCCCTGGGCTATACTGAGGAAATGGCCATCGACGAGGCCAAGCGCTGCCTGAACTGCAAGAACCCCAAGTGCGTGAACGGCTGCCCCGTGAACGTACATATTCCCGAGTTCATCGCCAAGGTGGCGGAAGGCAAGTTTGACGAGGCCTTCGGCGTCATCACCTCCACCAACAGCCTGCCCGCCATCTGCGGCCGTGTCTGCCCCCAGGAGAACCAGTGCGAGGGCCAGTGCATCCGGGGCATCAAGGGTGAGCCCGTGGGCATCGGCCGTCTGGAGCGGTTTGTGGCGGACTATCACAATACCCACGGCCATCAGGGCGGCGCTCCCGTCGTGCCGGAGAGCAACGGCCACAAGGTAGCTGTGGTAGGCTCCGGCCCTGCGGGCCTGACCTGTGCCGGCGATCTGGCCCGGAAGGGGTATGACGTCACCGTGTTCGAGGCGCTGCACCAGGTTGGCGGCGTGCTGGTGTACGGCATCCCGGAGTTCCGTCTGCCCAAGGCCATTGTGGCCAAGGAGGTGGCCCGGCTGGAACACTTCGGCGTGAAGATCATGACCGATACCGTGGTGGGCCGCACCATCACCGTGGACGAGCTGATGGATGAGATGGGTTTTGAGGCCGTGTTCATCGGCTCCGGCGCCGGCCTGCCTATGTTCATGAACATCCCCGGCGTCAACTACAAGGGCGTGCTGTCCGCCAACGAGTTCCTGACCCGCATCAACCTGATGAAGGCATACCTGCCCGATTCCGACACGCCCCTCATCCATCCCAAGAAGGTGGCCGTCGTAGGCGGCGGCAACGTGGCCATGGACGCCGCCCGGTGCGCCAAGCGCCTGGGTGCAGAGGTCTATGTTGTGTACCGCCGCGGCATGGAGGAGCTGCCCGCCCGCCGTGAAGAGGTGGAGCACGCCGAGGAGGAAGGCATCATCTTCAAGACTCTCTGCAACCCGGTGGAGGTGCTGGCGGACGAGAACGACGATGTGAAGGGAATCCGCTGCATCCGGATGGAACTGGGCGAGCCCGATGCCTCCGGCCGCCGCCGTCCCATCGAGGTCCCCGGCAGTGAGTTCGACGTGGACGTGGACTGCGTTATTATGGCCCTGGGCACCAGCCCCAACCCCCTGATCAAGTCCACCACCAAGGGCCTGGAAATCAACAAGAAGGGCGGCATCGTGGTGAACGAGGACGGTCTCACCTCCCGCGAGAATGTCTATGCCGGCGGCGACGCCGTCACCGGTGCTGCCACCGTCATCCTGGCCATGGGCGCCGGCAAGACCGCGGCTAAGGCCATCGACGAGGCGTTGAGCAAGAAGTAAGATCTCCCGGACTTTTTACAAGGCGGGCAGCGAAAGCTGCCTGCCTTGTCCCTTTTGGTTGGAATCTGTCGGATTAGCCTTGACAGCAGGTGCGGGGACCGATACAATCAAGGTGCTTGGTTCCCTCAGGTGGAGGGCGCCACGCGGCTTTGGGACAGCGCGGAGGCGAACGCAGCAAACTGTGTCTTGGAGGGAAAAACGATGGCTTATTGCAGAAAATGTGGTGCATTGATCGATGACTATGCGGCGGTCTGCCCGAAATGCGGCACACCTCAGAACGGAGGACCGAATAATCCTCCACCGGCAGCGGACAACGGCGGCTTCCTGTGGGGGCTTCTGGGCTGCTGTATTCCCATTGCAGGATTGATCTTGTTCCTGGTATGGAAGGATACCAAGCCCCGGACTGCCAAGGCGGCGGGCATCGGCGCCCTGGTGTGCGTGATCGCCTATGTACTGATGTACGTTGCGGCGGCGGTTCTGGGCATCAGCGCAGCGGTGTATGCCTATTAAGCTGCGGCGCTGGCTTTGGCGGTGGCTTCCGATTCTCTTCGGATGCCACTGCCGGCCGGATCGCTCTTTCCATTTTCGGGACGGAACGCCCTTTCCCATCTGCGCCCGGTGCACCGGGGAGCTGGCGGGCATCCTGGCGGGGCTGGCAACCTGGTGGGCGGTCCATCCCCCGGCGGGAGTGGCGGCTGTGCTGCTGGTTCCGTTGATTGCGGACGGACTTCTCCAGCTCTGTACGCCCTATGAGAGCGGTAATCTCCGGCGGCTGGCGACGGGGCTCCTCTTCGGCTACGGGCTGACGGTGCTTCTGCTCACGTCCTTGGGCTGGGCCTATCAATGGGGCTTTGGCTTTGGGAAAACATTGCTGGATCCCTGAGAAGATCAGCAGCCGTGACATCCAGGAGGCAAGACCATGCTGGAACTGTGTTTTGATATGTCAACCTGCGGTGCCCTGCGGGTGGCCCAGCGCTGCGGCGGGAGCGGACGGAAAGGCTTCGGATTCGTTCTCAGCCGCACAGAGGACGGCGGAAATGTGACATCTACTACGGTCATCGGCTTCGATGACGGAAAAGCGCCCGCGGGAGAAGAGATCCACCAGATCCAGCGGGCCCAGCGGCGGCAGGCGGCCCTGGAACGGGAGGCCATCCCCCTGGGCGGCAGTCCGAGTGATGTACTGGTCTTGTCCCTGGGACTGGATATGGGGGATATCCGAGAACCGCTGGGGGCGGACCGGTGGGACCTGCTGCGCCGGTGGTGTGATGGTGATGATGAGACCACGGACCGGGACTGGCAGCGGAATTTGGAGGCAGCGGAGCGATTGAGGTCCTGCGGCTCTAGGGACGCCGTCCGTATTTGGGTGGACCATACGCCATACGGCGCCTGCGGTCTGCTCCACGCTGCCAGCCTGCTGAAAGACACAAAGGCCGACGTCCGCGTGGTGTTCCTGCCGCCCTGGCGGGAGCGGCCGGACGGCGTCGTGGAGACCTACCTGGGTTGGGGCGAGGTGGAGCCGGAGCTGTTCGGACGCTTCCTGTCCCGGGAGGAGCCGCTGCCGCCGGTGATGCTGGGCGCTATGGCCCATCGGTGGGAGGTGCTCCGGCAGGAGAACGCCCCGCTCCGGGCGGTGGTGAACGGCCGGGTCCGCAGCGTGGGGGAGGACTTCTACGACGAAATGATCCGACGCCATCTGCCCGAGGGCCAGACGAAGATCGCCAACATCATTGGAGAGGTTCTGGGCCGGGAGAAGCCGGGCATCGGCGACGTCTGGCTGGCGGAGCGCATCCGGCAGATGCTCTCCACCGGGGAGCTGCGGATGCTCCGGGAGGACCGGGAGCGGTTTTACCGCTCTGTGGTAGAAAGGACTTGACATTTCCCGGGAAATCTGTAAAATAAAACATCAATATAGGTCCGCCGCCGGGCGGACAAAGGCGTTTGCCCCTGCATCCGTAGGCCATTGGAGATGCGGGGCGCGGGCGCCTTTTATTTTTTGCTGTCAGAGGAGGAGTGATTTGCATGGCATGGGTATTTCTGGCATGCGCGGGACTTCTGGAGGTGTTCTGGTCCTCGTTCCTGAAACTGTCCGATGGCTTCACGAAGCTGGGCTGGTCCGTGATGACCATTGCGGGGATGCTGGCCAGCTTCTATTTGCTGAGCCAGGCCATGAAGACGCTTCCCCTGGGCACTGCCTACGCCGTCTGGACCGGCATCGGGGCCGTAGGCTCCGTGGCGGTGGGCATCCTGATCTTCAAGGAGCCGGTGACCGCCGCCCGGATGTTTTTCACCGTGTTGCTGCTGACGGGCATTGTCGGCATCAAGCTGACCTCTTCCCACTGAGGGAAAACAGAAAACGAGGACCGGTCCGGTCCTCGTTTTTCCATAGATGCCGTTACAGGTCCACCACCGTCACATCGTGGCCCGTGTGGGGGAGAAAGACATGCAGCAGGTCCTCCGTCCGCAGGCGGAGGCTGGCGTCGTTCTTGCAGGGGTGGCAGCCGAACCAGGCCGCGTCATGGACTGCCCGGTCCATCACCAGCCGGACCCGGCGCTCCGTGTCATAGGCCAGGCCCAGCACGCTGGCAGAGCCGGGGGTGCAGCGGAGCATGGACTCCATCAGCTCCGGCGGGGCGAAGGAGAGGCGGGTGGTGCCCAGTTGGGCGCTGAGGACCTTGGTCTGGAAGGGCTTGCCGCCGGGCATGGTCAGCAGGTAGAACGCCGTCTTCTGCCGGTTGCAGAGAAACAGGTTCTTGCAGATGGAGATGCCCAGCACCTCGCTGACCACATCGCAGTCGGCGATGGTGTCGGCGGTCTCGTGGGCCACCCAAGCATAGGGGATGTGCAGCCGGTCCAGCAGGGCAAAGGTCTCCAGCTCCACGGCGGCGCGGCCCTCTGCCGGGGCGGCGGTGCGGATCTCTGAGATCTCCACGGCTCACACCCCCGCCAGCAGCTTTTCCCCGGCCCGGTAGATGTCACCGGCGCCTACGGTGAGGATCAAGTCGCCGGGCCGGGCCGCCTGCCGCAGAGCCGCCGCCGCCTTGTCCAGGGTGGAGCAGTACACAGCGCCGGGGATATTGCGGCACAGGTCCGCCGAGGAGATGCCCAAGGTGTTCTGCTCCCGGGCGGCGAAGATCTCCGCCAGGATGGCCACGTCCGGGATTTTCAGCTCTTCCACGAACCGCTCGAACAGCTTGGCGGTGCGAGAGTAGGTGTGGGGCTGGAAGGCCACCACCAGCCGTTCATACCCCATTTCCTTGGCGGTGGTGAACAGGGCGTGGAGCTCGTCGGGGTGATGGGCGTAGTCATCGTAGACCTCCGCCCCATGATAGGTACCCTTGTGCTCGAATCGGCGGCCGGCGCCGGTGAAGGAGGCCAGGCCCGTCTCCACCGCATGGCCCGGCAGGCCCAGTGCCCAGGCCGCAGAGGCTGCCGCCAGGGCGTTGAGAACATTGTGGTGGCCGTAGACGTGGAGCTCTACGCGGGCGTATTTCTCGCCGCGGATCATCACGTCGAATACCGGCCTGCCGTCCACCTCCGTCAGATTGGCGGCGGTGCAGTCGGCGGCATGGTCCAGGCCGAAGGTGAAGATGGGATGCTCCAGCCCGGCCACCGCCTCCATGGCGCTGGCGTTGTCCGCGTTGACGATGACGGACCCCGCCGGGGGCACCAGCTCCGCAAACCGGCGGAAGGAGTGCTGGATGTCGGCCAGATCCTTGAAGAAGTCCAGGTGGTCCTCCTCCACGTTCAAAATCACTGCCACGGTGGGGAAGAAGCTGAGGAAGCTGTTGCAGTACTCACAGGACTCCAGGATGATGGTGTCCCCCTGGCCCACCCGGTAGCCGGCGTGGAGCAGGGGCAGGGTGCCGCCGATCATCACCGTGGGATCCGCCTCCGCCGCCATGAAGATGTGGGTGCACATGGAGGTGGTGGTGGTTTTGCCGTGGGTACCGGCCACGCACAGCGCGTTGGGATACCGCTGCATGATGGCACCCCAGGCCTGGGCCCGCTCGTACACGGGGATACCCCGGGCCACGGCACCGGCGATCTCCGGGTTGCTGTCGTGGACGGCAGCGGTGCGGACCACCAGATCGCAGTCCCCCAGGTTTTCGGCGTTGTGGCCGATGGCCACGGGGATGCCCAAGGACCGGAGGTGGCGGACCGTGTCGCTCTCCGTCATGTCGGAGCCCTGGACATGGAGGCCCATGCCCCGCAGCACCTCCGCCAGGGGGCACATGGACACGCCGCCGATGCCCACCAGATGGGCCCGCTTGCCGGGGACGATATAGTCGCGGATGGGATGGAGATTGTTCATCATGAAAAGACTCCTTATCTGAAGCGCACTGCCAGCGCGCCGCTGATGATTCTGTGGGAATACCATGAGGTTGCCCAAAAACCTGCAATTCCTTACCAAATATTTCATTATAGTATGAGAAGACGGAAAATGCAACCAGAGAAATCCAGGGCCCCGTTTCAAGATCAGCGGTGGCGGCCCCAATTCCGTCGGCTTCACCAAACTGAGCGCAGCCGTAAGAGGAAGGTAATTTGCCGGTTTGGATACGTGCCGCAGGAATCAACAAATCTTGCCTGCCGCAAAAGAAAGAAGCCAAAAGCCGCCTGCACAGTCTGAACGCAAATGTTAATATACGTTGCTTGCGAAAACAGGCTGTTTCTCGTACAATGGCGTTAACCAGAAAGGAGTTCATTCCCTATGTTATGTGAAAACATCAAAGCCATCAGAAAATCAAAAGGGCTATCGCAGGAGGAACTTGCGATCAAGCTGAATGTGGTGCGGCAGACCATCTCCAAATGGGAGCAGGGATTGTCTGTTCCGGATGCTGATATGCTGATCTCCCTGTCAGAGGCGTTTGAAACACCTGTGAGCACGCTGCTCGGAGAACCTGTCACAGCGGCGAAGGCTGATGACCTGAAAGCGGTTTCCGAAAAGCTGGAGATCATAAATTTGCAGCTGGCACAGGGGAAGGAGCTGCGGCGAAAAACAGCTCGCTGCCTGCTTATTGGATTGTGTACGGCCATCGTAATTATTTCCGCAGTTTTCATTTACTGCGGGAGTCCTTATCTGGGGTGGAATTATCACGATCCGGAAACCGCCGTTGTTGGAGTCGCTTTTCACGCATTTGAATGGCTGTTTGTCAGGTTTGCGCCGATGCTCTTGATAGGAGCAATCCTTGGGATTTTCCTGACACGGAAGAAGGCATAGAGCGGGCCTGTTTTGGGGTGCAATTCAGTTCCCGAAATTCCAGCCTGAGGGGCGGAAGGCCTTGCTTCCACACCTGGACAACATGGGCAGCTGTGTTCCGCGGGGAAAACAGCTGCCCACGTCTTTTGCCCACGGGTGGAAACATGACCGGCTGTGAAGGAGCGGAGATCCAGGCATAGTTTCACCCAAATGACAGAAGATTTCCTTGTTCCGTGAAATCACGATCATACTTCAAAAGGCAGAATCCGGTGGACCCTGCCTTGCGGCGGGTCGCTTGGTGTGGTATCATCAGAGCAGCGCGAGGTACAGGAGGAATGGAGGAGGCCCATGATCCGAAGAATGGGGAAGGGCGACCTGGATGCTGTGGCGGCCATCTGGTTGGACGCCAACCGGGAAGCCCACGATTTCATCCCAGCAGCCTATTGGCTGGGACATTTTGCAGAGGTCAGGACTGCGCTGGCCCGGGCGGAGGTCTGGGTCTTTGAGACGGAGGCGCGGGCCGAAATTTCAGGCTTCATCGGACTTCTGGGAGACTACATCGCCGGCATCTTCGTCCGGAGGGAGGCCCGGTCCGGCGGCGTGGGCCGGCAGCTGTTGGACCACGTGAAGACCAGCCGCGGGCAGCTGCGCCTGCAGGTCTACCGGAAAAACCTCCGGGCGGCAGCCTTCTACCGGCGGGAGGGGTTCCGTGTCCTGGAGGAGGGCGTGGATCCCGAGACTGGGGAAGCGGAACTTCTTATGGAGTGGCGATGGGACGGCCCGCAGAGCTGATCCGCGATACGCAAGGAGAATGGACATAAGGGAGGTGGGCACATGACAACGGTAACGATCCCCGCTCCGGTAGGGGAGATCCTGAAAACACTGGAGGCGGCGGGGTATGGTGCATGGTGCGTGGGCGGCTGCGTCCGGGATGCCCTGCTGGACCGGATGCCGGGGGACTGGGATGTGACCACTTCCGCCCGGCCGGAGGAGACTATGGCCCTGTTTGCCGGCCGGGCTGTCCCAACTGGTCTGCGCCACGGCACCGTCACCGTAAAGACGGAGCAGGGTGGCGTAGAGATCACTACACTCCGGCGGGACGGTGCCTATCGGGACCACCGGAGGCCGGAGACCGTGACGTTCACCGACTCTCTGGAGGAGGATCTGCGGCGCCGGGACTTCACCATCAACGCGATGGCAGCGGACCTGCAGGGGACCCTGTACGACCCTCTGGGCGGCCGGGCAGACCTGACGGAGAAGGTCCTGCGGTGTGTGGGAGAGCCGGACCGCCGGTTCGGCGAGGATGCCCTCCGCATCCTGCGGGGACTGCGGTTCGCGGCGGAGCTGGGGGTCACTGTCCATCCGGATACAGCGGTGGCCATCCACCGGAACCGGGAATTGCTGAGAGCCATTGCTCCGGAGCGGATCTGGGCGGAGCTGAAAAAGCTGGTGTCCGGGAAATGGGCCGCAGAGGTCCTGCGGGCCTATCCGGATGTGGCTGGCGTCTTCTGGCCGGAGATTCTGCCCATGGTGGGGTTTGACCAGCGGAACGGCCACCATTGTTACGATGTGTGGGAGCACACTCTCCATGCCATGGAGAAAGTAAAACTGGAGCCGGAGCTGCGGCTGACCATGCTGCTTCACGATATTGGAAAGCCAAATTGCTTTACAGTGGATGGGCTGGGCTGCGGACACTTTTACGGCCATCCGGCGGAGAGCGCCCGCATGGCGGAGGCCATGCTGGGTCGCCTCCGGGCCGAGACGGTTCTCCGGGAGACGGTGGTGCAGCTGGTGGCTTGGCATGACCGCAACATCCCACGCACCCGCCCGGGCGTGGCTCGGGCACTGGGGGCACTGGGGGAGCGGGACCTGCGGCGTCTGCTGGATGTGAAGCGAGCGGACAATCTGGCTCAGGCCCCGGCGTACCGCTTCCTGCAGGGGGAGATCGACAGGGCGGAATGCATCCTGGACCAGCTGCTGGTGGAGGGCGCCTGCATATCCCTGCGGCAGCTGGCGGTGAACGGGCGGGACCTGCTGGCCATGGGACTCTCCGGCCCCGCGGTGGGACAGACTTTGCGGGAACTGCTGAACGCTGTGCTGGATGACTCCCTGCCCAACGAGCGTCACGCGCTGTTGGCCGCTGTCAGGGATCGGGCACACCGAGGCTGAAGGCAACGGAAAAGAGAGAAGCCCCGGACACACACGTGTGCCCGGGGCTTTTGGTATGAACTGGGAGAAGGGGAAGCGATCAGAACAGGCGCAGCTGTTCCGCCTCCCGGCGGCGGCCGGTGGTCTCCCGGACCACCGTCTCCGGCAGTTCCCGCAGGAAGGGAGAGAACTCCGGCGCGGCGGTGAGGATCAGTTCCTCCCGGGCCCGGGTGAGGCCCACAAAGAAGAGCCGCCGCTCCTCTTCCGCATCCGCCGGGCGGCCGGGGGACTCCAGGGGCATCGCTCCGGCGGAGAGACCCGCCAGGAACACCGCAGGGAATTCCAAACCCTTGGCACCGTGGAGCGTCATCAGGCGCACTGCGCCGGAGGCCCAGTGTTTGCCGGATGCCCGCCGGAGGTCTGCCTCCTGGCCCAGGACCAGAGCATCCCAGAGGCTGTCGAAGTCCTCGTGGAATACCGCCGTGTTCCGCAGGCGTTCCAGGGCCGGAGAGGTGCCGTACTGTTCCTCCCACTGTTCCACCAGCTTCCGGGGGGTTTCCGTCCGGACCAGAGGGAGCCAGACCTCCGCCCGGTCCAGCCAGTTTTCCAGAATGCCGTGGCCCCGGACCGCCTCCTGCAGGGCCGCCGAGTCCAGCGTGCCCATCTTTTGGCAGAGCGTCTGGGCCTTCTGGATGAGATCTGCCGGGCAGTTCCACAGCAGCCGGAGGGCGGACTCCAGCGCCGCGTTGTCTGCTGGCACCACCAGGGAACGGAGGAAGCCCAGCGCCCCCCGAACCGCCGGGTCATCCAGGAAGTCCTCCCGCCCGGTGACAAGACAGGGAATATCGTCGTGGCGGAGGCATTTCTCCACCAGCTCCAGCTGCCGGTGGGTGCGGCAGAGCACCGCAATATCGGAAAAGGCCCGCACCGTCCGCTCGTGGCCCAGGGCCTGGGCCTCCAGCATGTCCACGCCGCCGGTCATACGGCCGATCTCCTTGGCGATGAATACGGCCTCGGAGAAGCTGTCCGCTGCCTGGACCAGCCGCACGGCAGGACCGGCGGGGCAGTGGGGAGTCAGTATTCGGCCCCCGCCGGGATTATGACCGATCACTGCCAAGGCCGTATCCAGAATGGCCGGAGCAGAGCGGTAATTTTCTGTTAGGTGAATTTCCTTTACACCAGGATGCTCCTCTTGAAGCCGCTGGAAGCACCGGCAGTCGGCGCCCCGGAAGCCGTAGATGGACTGGTCCGGGTCGCCGATGACGAACAGCTCCCCGCTCCGGCTCCAGGACCGGACCAGCCGGTATTGGATATCGTTGATATCCTGAAACTCGTCCACCAGCACATGACGGAAGCACCGCAGGCCGGTGACATCCCGCTTCAGTCCTTCGGTCAGCAGGTCGTCGAAGTCCAGGGCGCCCAGGTCTCGCAGCCGGGCCTGATAGGCGTCGTACAGCTCCGCGTCCAGACCGGTATCCTCCGGGGACACGCCGTTTTTCACCCGGGAGACAGACTGGAGCAGCGTTTTTCCGCCGCCCTTTCGGCCGGACTCCCGCAGCACCTGCTCCGCGATGGTCAGGGCCTCGCCGGGGCTGATGAGCCGCACGTCGCCAAGCAGTTTCAGACAGATGGCGTGGAAGGTGCCGATGGTCATGGCCGCCACCGCCCGCTTGCCACCCAGACGCTGTTCCAGCCGGGCGCGCATTTCCGCCGCCGCTTGATTGGTGAAAGTGACGGCGGTAATCTCCCCGGGGCGGACGCCCCGCTCCTCCACCAGCCAGGCGATCCGGGCCACCAGGGTGCGGGTCTTGCCGGTGCCGGGGCCCGCCGTCACAGCGGTTACCGGCGCAGTGGAGGTGACGGCCTCCAGCTGCGGGGGATTCAGCGCCTCCGGCTGGGGAGCAGCCGGGGCCGCTTCCGGCGCCAAAACGCGCTGCAGCTCCCGGCGGGGCTTGGATTTGCGCACAGGCAGGTCCAGGCCAAACAGAGAGATCTGCCCGCTGAACCGGGCGATCTCACCGGGGGTCAGCAGGGAGATGACGCCGTACTCCCCGTCAAAGCCCGCCCGGCGCTCCACCTGCCCGGCCCGCAGGCGGCGGATGCCCTCCGCCACGCAGGGGCCGGCCGTGTGGGCGATGTCCTCCACAGGCACCTCCCGCAGGATGGAGAACTCCGGCCCCAGGGCATGGAGCATCTGCTCGTACAGCGCCTGGGTATTCTTCCCGGCGGCGGAGACTCCGGTGGAGGCGGCGATCACCTCCGGCAGGGGCGCCAAACTCTCAAAGGGTTTGGCACCCTCGGGACGAAACCCTGCAGGACGGTCCGCCAGGGCCTCCACCCGGTGCTCCACGCCGATGGTCAGTTTCTTCCCGCAAACGGGGCAGACGCCGCCCAGCGCCGCTGTCTCCGCCGGGGTCAGGCAGACGCCGCAGTTCCGGTGGCCATCCAGGTGGTACTTGCCCTCCTCGGGGAAGAACTCCACCGTGCCCTGGAATCCCTCTCCGGTGCGGATGGCCCGGACCAGCTCCGGGTAGGTGAGGCCGGTGTCCAGAAGATCCGCCTCCCGGCCCAGCTTGGAGGGGGAATGGGCGTCGGAGTGGGAGACCAGGGTGAGTCCGTCCAGGGCAGAGACCCGCCAGTTCATGGGCGGATCAGAGGAGAGGCCCGTCTCCACCGCGTGGATGTGGCCGGTCAGATCCCCGAAGCACTCCTCCATGGTATCGAAGCCGGAGAAGGCGCCAAACAGAGCGAAGTGGGGCGTCCAGATGTGAGCGGGGATGAATTCCGCGTCCGGGCAGGTGTCCAGGGTCAGCTCCAGCAGGTCCCGGCTGTCCAGCCCCAGAATGGGCCGTCCGTCGGAGTGGATGTTGCCGATGGCCTCCAGCCGGGCGGAGAGCTCGTCCGCCGCCTCCAGAGAGGGCAGCAGGATCAGGTTGTGGACTTTCCGGGTTCTGCCGTGGCGCTTGTAGATGCAGCTGATCTCCCCGGTGATAACGAACCGGGGCGCCTCGCCCGGGGCGACATCCGGCAGGCGCAAATCCTGGCGCAGGGTATAGACGCCCTCTCCGGCGGGCACCAGCTGCTCCCGCAGCTCGGCGCGCCAAGCGGGGTGGGTGAAGTCCCCGGTGCCCACCATTCGGATGCCCTTTCGCCGGGCCCACCAGTCCAGGTGGGGGAGATCTCCGTCCTTACTGGTGGCCCGGGAAAAGCGGGAGTGGATGTGGAGGTCGGCAATGTACATGGAAGTCCTCCTCTGTCGAATCAAGTCGATTCCATTATAATCTCTTCTGTCCGGCGGTGCAAGGCGGAGAAAAGCAGTCCGGCGTGTTCCGCCGGGCTGCTGAAAAAATCATTTATGGGTTCTGCCTGCCGGAGGGCATGCGCTTCGGGACGCGAGCCAGGCGCGGGAACACTGCCCGGAACAGGGAGGAGGCCAGGATGACCCCAACCGCCAGGGCGGCCGCCATGCCCAGAGTGCCCAGCAGGGCGCTGAGGAATTGCTCTGTGTCGCCCTCCAGACAGTAGCCCATGGCGTAGTAGATGCCGCCGCCGGGCACCAGGGGCAGCAGGGCCACCAGCTGATAGCCGGTGACGGGGCAGCGGCGGATACGTGCCATGACTTCCGAGAACAGACTGATGGCCATGGCGGCGAAAAAGCCTGCCAGGATGGTCTTGCCGGCCAGTAGATACACCAGCCATCCCAGAGCGCCGCCACAGCCGGCAATCAGCTTGCCGGGGCCATGGATATTGAACACCAGAGTGAATCCGATACAGCCGGCGAAAGCACACAGGCAGGGCAGAACATATTGAGACCAGATATCCATAAAAGTAGATCCCCTTTACAGAATATACCCGATGCCCAGGCCCACAGCGGCCCCCAGAGCGATACCCGTGGCGATCAGAATAGCCTCCGCCGTCCGGCTGAGTCCGGAGTAGGTGTCGCCGGCCACGATCTCCCGCATGGCGTTGGTCAGGGCCACGCCCGGCACCAGCAGCATCAGGACGCCGATGGTCACCAGGTCCACATTATTCCCCAGGCCCGCCCGCACCAGCAGAAGAGACAGCAGGGAGGCGATGCCGCTGCATACCAGCGTCCGCAGAAAGCTGTTGCTGCCCAGCCATCTGCCGCCGAAGAGCAGGCAGGTGCCCACCACCAGACCGCAGAAGAAGGCGCTCAAGCTGTCCCAAAACCCGCCGCCGAACAGGGGACAGAAGAAAGCGGGGGCGATACCGTAGCCCAGCAGCACCGTGGCGGGGCGGTGGCGGCGGCAGGAGGCAGGGAGGCGGTCCACCATGGCCCGGGCCTCGTCCAGGGGCGGTACGGTACGGCAGAGCTGGCGGCATAAAGCGTTGCAGCTCTCCAGCAGCTCCAGATCCGTGCCGTGGGCACTGATCCGGCGCATCCGGGTCACCGGACGGCCATCCTCCGCCATCAAACTGACAATCAAACAGCTGGGGATGGCAAACACCTGGGCGTCCTTGCCTTGGTAGGCCTGCAGCAGCCGGTAGACGGACTCCTCCACACGGGAGATTTCCGCGCCGCTCTCTGCCAGCAGGCAGCCCAGCGATGTGGCTAGATTCAACAGCTTGTCCGAATCCATAAAACGCCTCCTCTCGCCTTTTTAAGATATGCGATTTTTGGAAAAAACACAAGGGATATTTTGACGAAACGCGCCGCGCAGGGGAGCCCTTGACAAAAAGGAGCGGTTTCTGTATAATCGAATAGTCCGAAATCGGACAAAATAAGACGGGAGGGATTCGATGGGACAGGAAGTTCTGGATGCTTTCTGGAAATCCAATGACCGAATCTACAATGAGAATACCCTGCTGTACCACCGTCTGGCCCGGGCCTGCGGCCTGCCGGACTGCGCCTTCTGGCTGCTGTACACCCTGCGGTCGGAGGAGGCGCCCCTGACCCAGACCCAGTTGAGCGAGCAGCTGTCCCTACCCAAGCAGACGGTGAATTCCGCCCTGAAAAAGCTGGTGGAGGAGGGAGTCCTCCGCTTGGAGGCGGCGGACGGCAATCTGAAAAACAAGCGGGTCTGTCTGACAGAGGCGGGCGAGACATTCCTCCGCCGCACTGTGGACCGCGTGTTCGGCGTAGAGAGCGCCGCGGCCGCCCGCCTGACCGAGGAGGAGCGGTCGGCGCTTGTGGCATTGAGCCAGAAGCTGCTGGATGCCTTTCGGGCGGAGACGGAAGCTTTTTTACAGACCGCTGCGATAGGAGACTGATGTATGCAGATCAAACTTTCTGACCATTTCACCTACGGACGGCTGCTGCGTTACACACTGCCGACCATCGTTATGATTATCTTCACCTCTCTGTACAGCGTGGTAGACGGACTGTTCGTATCCAACTTGGTGGGGGACCTGGCCCTGTCGGCGGTGAATATCGCCTTCCCCATCACTATGATCATCGGCGCCTTCGGCTTCATGCTGGGCACCGGCGGCAGCGCCATCGTGGCCCGCACGCTGGGGGAGGGGAAGCCGGAGCTGGCCTCCCGATATTTCACGCTCTTCATCTGGTGCGTGGCGGGGCTGGGCGTGGTGCTCTCCATTGTGACCATCGCCTTCATCGAACCCATCATGCGTTTTGCCGGGGCTAGCGACCTGCTGCTGGAAGACTGCATCGCCTACGGCCGGATCCTGCTGGCCGGCAGTGCCGTGTTCATGCTCCAGAGCGCCTTTCAGAGTTTCTTTTCCGTGGCGGAGAAACCCAAGCTGGGGTTACTGCTCTCCCTGGCTGCCGGAGCCACCAACATCACCTTTGACTACGTGTTCATCGCCCTGCTGGGCATGGGTGTCACCGGTGCCGCATGGGCCACAGTGCTGGGCTACTGCGTGGGCGGTGTCATCCCGGTGGTGTACTTCCTGCTTCCCAGAAGAGAGGGCCTGCGGCTGGTGCGGACGAACTTTTACGGCCGGGAACTGCTTCACGCCTGTATCAACGGCTCCTCGGAGCTGATGAGCAACATCTCCGCCTCCGTGGTGGGCATCCTCTACAACATCCGGCTGATGGACCTTCTGGGAGAGCCGGGCGTGGCGGCCCACTCGGTGATGATGTACGTGGATTTCGTGTTTGTGGCTGCCTTTCTGGGGTTCTCCATGGGCAGCGCCCCCATCGTCAGCTATCACTACGGGGCGGAGAACTATGATGAGCTGAAGAACATCTTCCGCCGCAGTGGCGTCATCATCGCCGCTACCTCCGTGGCGATGGTGGCGGCGTCGGAGCTCTTAAGCCGGCCCCTGTCTGCTGCCTTCGTGGGGTACTCTCCGGACTTGCTGGAGCTGACCACCCACGGCTTCCGGATCTTTGCCCTGTGCTACCTCTTCTGCGGGCTGAATATCTACGCATCCGCCTTCTTCACGGCCCTGTGCAACGGCGCCCTGTCGGCCCTGATCGCCTTCACCCGCACGCTGCTGCTGCGGGGTGGACTGGTGCTGGTGATGCCGGTGTTCTTCGGCGTGGATGGCGTCTGGTGGTCCGTGGCAGCGGCGGAACTGCTGGGGGTGGTGCTCTCGGTGGTGCTGCTGGTGCTGATGCGGCGGCGTTACCATTACGCCTGACGGGGGAAAACGCGGATATGTTACAAGACGGCGGCTCCGCTCAGGTGGTATGCTGGCTGGTGCCGACAGGAGGGAAGAACCATGAGACAAGCGGCGCGGACCGCCCGATATGACCAGGCTCTGGGGCTGGAGGCGTACAGCCTCCGGGCGGTGGACAGGCCCTTTCCCAGCCACTTTCACGACCATTATGTGATCGGCGTGGTGGAGCGGGGGACCCGGACCCTCACCTGCGGCCGCCAACGGCAGGTCATCGGCCCGGGAGACGTGCTGCTGTTCAACCCGGGAGACAGCCATGCCTGCATCCAGGCGGACGGGTCTCTGGACTACCGGGGACTGAATATCCCACGCAGCACCATGCTGGCCCTGGCGGAGGAGATCATGGGCAGCCGGGCAATGCCCGGCTTTTCCGTGGCCGTGGTTCGGGACGGAGAACTGGCAGGCCGCCTCCGGGCCCTGCACCGGGCGGTGCTGGGGGAGGAGCCGGAGCTCCGGAGGGAGGAGGCGCTGCTGCTGGCCTGGGGCCTCCTGCTGCCGGGTTACGCCGGGATGGTGGAAACGGTTTCTGCCTGCCGGGTGGAGGTGGAGCGGACCTGTGCGTTCATCCGGAGCCACTATGCCCGGCATATCACGCTGGAGGAGCTCAGCCTTCAGGCGGGACTGAGCAAATCCGCCCTGGTCCGGGCCTTTGCCAAGGCCAAGGGTGTCACGCCCTACCGCTATCTGATGGCGGTGCGGATCAGCGAGGCACGGCGCCTGCTGGAACGGGGTGTCTCCTCTGCAGAGGCCGCCGTGGAGACAGGCTTTTCCGATCAGAGCCATTTCACCAACTATTTCACTGCCTTCACCGGCCTGACGCCGGGGGCCTGCCGGGAGCTGTTCCGGCAGGAATGGGAGAGAGGATGACACAGCTGTGGAGACGAATCCTGCACGGGGCCACCTGGCGGCCCTGCTGACCATTGTGATCTGGGGGACCACCTTCATCTCCACCAAGGTGCTGCTGGTGGATTTCCAGCCAGTGGAGATCTTGTTTATCCGGTTCATGATGGGCTTTCTGGCGCTGCTGGCAGTCTGTCCTCGCCGCCTGCAGGGCGTCACACGGCGGCAGGAGGGATTGTTTGCCCTGGCGGGGCTGTGCGGCGTGTGCCTGTACTACCTGCTGGAGAACATCGCCCTGACGTACACCATGGCCTCCAACGTGGGGGTCATCATCTCCGTGTCTCCCTGCTTCACCGCCCTGCTGACCCATTTTCTGATGCGGGGCGAGGAGCGGCTGCGGCCCACATTTTTCGCAGGCTTTGCGGTGGCCATGGCGGGGATCTGCCTTATCAGCTTCAACGGCTCTGCCCTGGAGCTGGACCTCCGGGGGGATTTGCTGGCGCTGCTGGCCGCCTTCGTGTGGGCCTGTTACGCCCTCTTGTCCCGGAAGATCAGCGCCCTGGGCCATCCCACTGTCCTGACCACGCGGCGAACCTTTTTCTACGGGCTGGCATTCATGCTGCCGGCGCTGATGGTCTCTGGCGTCCGGCTGGAGCTCACGCGACTCACAGCCCCGGTGAACCTGGGGAATCTGCTGTTTCTGGGGCTGGGGGCCTCGGCCCTGTGCTTCGTCACCTGGAACTTCGCGGTGAAGGCACTGGGGGCGGTGAAAACCAGCGTGTACATCTATCTGGTGCCGGTGATCACAGTGGCGGCCTCCGTGCTGATCCTGCGGGAACCCTTCACCTGGATGACCGGAGCCGGTACGGTACTGACCCTGATCGGGCTGCTTCTCTCTGAAGGCAAACTCCATTGGAAAGAGGGAACACACCATGAAACAGGAACTGGACAAATGCGTCCTGGTGATTGATGAGGCCATGCCCCGGGGCCTCGCTGCCAACACAGCGGCCATCCTGGGCATCACATGGGGCCGGCTGCGGCCGGAACTGGTAGGGGAGGACGTGACCGACGCTGCCGGAGCCATCCACCCCGGGATCATCCGCACGCCGGTGCCGGTGCTCTCCGGCAGGCCGGAGACTTTTCAGACCCTGCGGCGGCAGCTGGCCGAGCTGGAATTTGCAGATGTGGCGGCTGTGGACTTTACAGATCTGGCCCAGAGCTGCCGTACCTACGGCGAGTTCATCGAAAAAATGGCCCGCACCGGGCCGGGGGAGCTACGATACCTGGGCATGGCCCTTTTGGGCCCCCGGCATCAGGTGGACCGGCTGACCGGAAGCCTGCCGCTGCTGCGGTAGGGAAAAAACGCAAGAATGGGGCCGCGCCCGGTTGCGGCCCCATTCTCGTATCATTTCCCGGAGGACTTATGGCCCCTGCTGGATCAACAGATCCACCTCAGCATCACCGCCATTGGTGTACAAATAGCTGCAGGCAAAGCCGTTCGCTTCCCAGATGGCATACGACATACTATCGTATTGGTAGTATGCGACGCTGACGCCCGCAATCTCTCTGCTCTCCTCCAGTGTGCCGCCGTAGATTCCGCTGATGTCTCCACTCCCATACTGGATACGAAACTGGGAGCCGTCCGCATAGTCCACCTGTCCCATGGTGGGGTACCCATCTGAGATGAACACGGAGTACGCCTCCACCTCTTTCTCCAGCACAGGGACCTTGAAGTCCAGATATGCTTCCATCTCTGCGGCGGACGCGACTGTGAGGATGGGATTCGGGATTTGAACCTGCTGAGGATCCGGGGCAGCGCGCCCTCTGCCCTGAATCAGCAGTGCCCCGCCGGCGGCCAGCAGGCACAGGCAGGCCGCCGCGGCGCCCCACCGGACCCAAAAGGACTGCCCGTGCTTTCGCCTGTACCGGGCGGCCTCTTCCACATACCTGCCGTCGAGCGCACTCAGAGCATCGGAAAACTTCTTTGCATTCATAAAAACGCCTCTCTTTCTGCCAGATATTGTTTCAGCTTCCTTCGGATCCGGGTCAGCCGGACGGAGATATTTTTTTCGCTCAGCCCGACAAGCCCGGCGATGTCCCGGCAGCTGTCAGAAAACCAGTAGCGCCGCATGAAGATTACGCGGTTCTCTGCGGACAGCGTATCCAAAAAGCACGCAATGACGCGGGCGAGCTCCCTTGCCTCCACCTCTTCCTCGGCGCTCTTTCGGTCTGGAAGACACTCCTCGACTTCCTGCAAAGCAAGGGTGTAAGGACTGTTTCGCTTGGCAGCGCCCTTTTTCCAATAGCACTTCAGGGAAATGTTGCGGACGATCCGCGCCATATAGGGCAGCAGAGAGTCCGGCTTTGCCGGGGGAATGGCATTCCATGCCCCCAGGTACGCATCATTGACGCACTCATCTGCGTCCTGCCTGTCATTCACGATGTGATAGGAGAGACTGTGGAATAGTTTTCCATATTTCGCATCCAATGCCTCGATAGCCTGTTCGGAACGCGCAAAGAACAGTGTGATGATCTGCTCCTCATCCATGGTTGCTCCACCTCCTTTCCGGTTTCACTTTGTACACTACGTTTTTTTCGGCAAATCCTACAACAGATTCCAGTATTTTTTCAATATACGATCATGCGGCCATACGGCCGGAAGAGAAGCGGAGAAGGCCGCAGTTCCAGCTGCGTCTGCGGAAAAGACGACTTTGCATCCCAGGTGACAAACCGGGGGAAGTGTGGTAAGATATTCCGGTATGAAAATTTCTGTTCCCCAAGGAGTCCTTTATGGAAAACTATTTTGAACCGAATCTCACCGACGACCAGCTGCGCGCTATCAGTTCCATCGGCCTGGCCCACATGGGGGACGCCGTGTTCGAGGTGCTGGTGCGCACCTGGCTCTGTGCCCATGGCAAGGCCACAGGAAGGGGGCTGCACCAGGCCACCATCGCTCTGGTGCGGGCGGAGAGCCAGGCAGAGAAGGCGGAGCGGATCCTGTCCCTTTTGACGGAGGAGGAGGCCGCTGTGTTCCGCCGCGGGCGGAACGCTCACGTGAAGTCGGTACCCGGCCATGCCACCCGGGCCCAGTACGGCGAGGCCACGGCCCTGGAGGCCCTGTTGGGCTGGCTGTATCTGAAGGGCCGGCGGGACCGGATCAATGCGCTTTTCCGCGCGATGATGGAGGAGTAAGACCATGCCAATGGATGGAATCTGTATGCAGGCGGTGGCGGAGGAGCTGCGGTCGGAACTGCTGGGCCTGCGGATCGATAAGGTCCAGCAGCCCGCCCGGGACCAGGTGATCCTGCTGCTGCGGGGGAATAAGCGGCTGCTGCTGAACGCCGGGGCCAACACTCCCCGCATCCAGCTGACCGCCCTGACAAGGGACAACCCGGCGGAGCCCCCCATGTTCTGTATGCTGCTGCGCAAGCATCTGGTTGGGGGACGGGTGGCTGCGGTCACCCAGCCGCCCCTGGAGCGGCTGGTACGGCTGGAGCTGGACGTTACTGACGACTTCGGTCAGCCGGGGCGGCGGACCCTGGTGCTGGAGGCCATGGGCCGCCGGTCCAACCTGATCCTGCTGGATGGGGAGGGCCGGATCATCGACTGCCTCCGTCGGGTGGACGCGGACATGTCTGCTGCCCGGCAGGTGCTGCCGGGGCTGTATTACGAGCCGCCTGCCTCCGTAGGCCGCCTGCCGGTAACGGAGGAGACGGAGAACGGCTTCCGGGAGAAGATCTCCGCCGCAAACCCGGAGCGGAGTGTGGACGCCTTTCTGCTGGACCACTACTTCGGCATCTCCCCCCTGATCGCCCGGGAACTGGCCTTCCGCTCCGCAGGGGAGACGGATGCCCATCTCTTTGACCTGGGAGCGGTGGGAGAGGACCGCCTCTGGAAGGAATTGTCCGGGCTCATCAGAGATATACAGGAAAATCACTTTACACCAATCTGCCTGAAAAAAGATGGGAAGATGGCAGATTTCACCTACTGCCCCATCGCCCAGTACGGCCCTGCTATGGAGACCGTCCGGTATGACACTTTTTCCACCCTGATGGATGACTTCTACGCCCTGCGGGAGCAGCAGGAGCGGGTGCGTCAGCGGGGGGCGGACCTGCTGCGGACTGCCACCACGGCACGGGACCGCATCCGGCGGAAACTGGCCATGCAGGAGAAGGACTACGCCGCCACACAGAACCGGGACCAGCTGCGGATCTACGGTGACCTGATCACCGCCAACCTCTACCGCATGGAGCGGGGGGCGGCCAGATTGGAGACAGAGAATTTCTATGACCCGGAGTGCCGCCCTGTCGCCATTCCCCTGGACCCGCTGCTGACGCCCCAGCAAAACGCCGCCAAATACTACAAGCGCTACACCAAGGCCAAGACGGCGGAGAAGTATCTGGCGGAGCAGATGGCCCTTGCCCGCCGGGACCTGGACTATCTGGAGAGTGTGCTGGAGGAGTTGAGCCGGGCAGAGACGGAACAGGACTTTTTGGACATCCGCGGCGAGCTGCGGGACGCGGGCTTCCTCCGCCGACAGGGAAAAAAGGAACAGAACCGGCCTGCAAAGCCTCTGGAGTTCCGCACCACCTCCGGCTTCCGGGTGCTGGTGGGGCGGAACAACCGCCAGAACGACAAGCTGACCCGCAGCGCGGACCACCGGGACATCTGGCTCCATACCCAGAAGATCCACGGTTCCCACGTGATCCTCTGCACAGGCGGCCGTGAGGTGGACGATGACACCATCGTGGAGGCGGCCAAGCTGGCGGCCTGGTTCTCCCAGGCCCGGGAGGGTGCCAACGTCCCCGTGGACTACACACCGGTGAAGAACGTGAAGAAGCCCGCCGGTGCCCGGCCCGGCATGGTGATCTACTCCACCTGCCGCACCGTGAACGTGGCGCCGGAGGAGGGGCTTGTGAAGAAACTTCAATTGTCATAAAAAAGTTGTTAAAAAGAAGCTGCTTGTTGGTCAAGCAGCTTCTTTTTCTTTCAAAATATCCAAAAACAGGAATCTTTTTTGTGCAGAATGGCTCTTGCAAAACGGGAGCAAAGGTTTACAATAAAGCTCTCCTGAAAACGGGAGGCAATCAGTATTCAGACCTCAGAAAGCGAGTGAGAGGCAATGACGTATCATTATCTCATGGACCTGGCGCTGATCCTGTTGAGCACCAAGGTGCTGGGCATCCTGACGAAACGCATCCAGATGCCACAGGTAGTTGGCGCGCTGGTAGCCGGACTGATTCTGGGACCGGCTATGCTGAACGTACTATCAGAAACGGAGTTCCTCACCCAGCTCAGCGAGTTGGGCGTGATCGTACTGATGTTCTCCGCCGGCATGGGCACCGATATCCAGGAGCTGAAGCACAGCGGCAAGGCGGGCTTCCTGGTGGCCCTGCTGGGCGTGATCGTCCCACTGGTGCTGGGCACAGGTCTGGCGATGCTCGCAGACCGGACCGGCATGATTGAGACCAGCGGATTTTTGGAGGATGTGTTCATCGGCACCATCCTTACTGCAACTTCCGTCAGCATCACAGTGGAGACACTGAAGGAGATCGGCAAGCTGGATACCAAGGTGGGCAACACCATTCTGGCGGCGGCTCTGATCGACGACGTGCTGGGCCTGATTGCCCTGACCATCGTCAGCAGCCTGTCCGGCGGACAGGACAGCATCGCCCTGGTGCTGCTGAAGATCGTGCTGTTCTTCGTGTTCTCCGCTGTGGTCTCCTTCCTCGCCCACAAGTTCTTCTGCTGGCTGATGGCCCTGTGGCCCGGCCGGGAGCGGCGCCGCTATCCGGTGCTGGCCTTTGTGCTGTGCCTTCTGATGGCTTACTGCGCGGAGGAGTTCTTCGGCGTGGCGGACATCACCGGCGCCTATGTGGCGGGCCTGGTGATCTCCTGCACCCCCAAGTCCTCCTATATCCAATCCAAGTTCGAGCCGTTGAGCTTCCTGCTGCTGACGCCGGTGTTCTTCGCCAGCGTGGGCATCAAGGCAAAGGTGGACGGCATGACCGGCAGCCTGGTGCTGTTCTCCATTCTCCTGCTGCTGATTTCTGTGGCCACCAAGATCGTCGGCTGCGGCCTGGGCGCAAAGCTCTGTCATTTCACTGGCAAGGAGAGCCTGCAGGTGGGCGTGGGCATGGTCTGCCGCGGCGAGGTGGCGCTGATCGTAGCCAACCGGGGTCTGGAGCTGGGAGTGCTGTCCGGGACCCTGATGGCACCGGTCATCATCACCGTGGTGGGCGGCACGATCCTCACACCCATCCTGCTGAAGCTGGTATTCCGGCACGACGGACAGCCGGCCAGCGCGGCGGACAGCAATCTGGCAGACCACTATGAGAAGATGGAGCAGCTGGATATCGTCTCCGCAGAGCTTCTGGCCAGGGACCAGAAATACCTGAAAGAAGGGGAGCACGGCGGAGACAAGGACCGCGGCTGATCTGCTCCGGTGACTGAGAACCGCAAATACGGGGAGCCGGCCTTTTGGTCGGCTCCCCGTATTTTGAAAAGCGCGCTGTATCCGCCGTCAGGCGGTGTGGCGGGCGTGGCCCGTCTCCTCGTCGGAGGAGCGGAACAACAGCGTGATGCACCACAGGCCCGCCAGGCCCACCAGGGCGTAGATGATGCGGGAGAGAATGGCCATCTGGCCGCCGCAGAGGAAAGCCACCGTATCAAAGCCGAACAGGCCGATCCCGCCCCAGTTCAGGGCGCCGATGATAGCCAGTGCCAATGCGATCTTATCAATCACCATGCGAAAAACCTCCTTTATGCCTTCCAGCAGGGATTTGGCGTTAGTGTATCCAACGGGGCGGGAACTATGCGGATGGGGAAAATTTCCAGCCTGGACAAAATTTGCAAATCGCATTGCAAAGGAAAGATAGGGATTGTATAATCGAAACAGCGGGATCCGATCTCGCCCGCGGCGAAGCCGCGCAGACCGATTGATAAGGGGAGACAGTATGAATATTGTATGCTTGGATATGGAGGGCGTCCTGGTGCCGGAGATCTGGATCGCATTTTCAGAGGCCAGCGGCATTCCGGAGCTGCGGCGCACCACCCGGGATGAGCCGGATTACGACAAGCTGATGACCTGGCGGCTGGGCATCTTGAAGGAGCACGGCCTGGGGCTCAAGGAGATCCAGGACACCATCGCCAAGATTGATCCGCTGCCCGGCGCCAAGGCGTTTTTGGACGAGCTGCGGGCCACCACCCAGGTGATTATTCTGAGCGATACCTTTGAGGAATTCGCCAAGCCTCTGATGGAAAAGCTGGGCTGGCCCACCATCTTCTGCAACTCCCTGGAGGTGGCGGAGAACGGCGAGATCACCGGCTACAAGATGCGCTGTGAGAAGTCCAAGCTCACCACGGTGAAGGCCCTGCAGTCCATCGGCTATGACACCATCGCCAGCGGCGACAGCTTCAACGATTTGGGGATGATCCAGGCCAGCAAGGCAGGCTTCCTCTTCAAGAGCACGGAGCAGATCAAAGCCGACCACCCGGAGATTCCGGCCTTTGAGGAGTTTGACGACCTGCTGGCGGCCATCAAGGCGGCGCTGTAAGAGTTTTCCGGAAAGAAAGGGGACGCGACATGAACGAGAAATTCCAGAAGCTGGGCTTTTACCCGGCGGATATCCTGCTGCCCAAGGATGCGGACATGACCAAGTGGGCCGTGGTGGCCTGCGACCAGTTCACCTCCCAGCCGGAGTATTGGCAGGCGGTGGAGGAGACTGTGGGGGACGCGCCTTCCACCCTCCGGCTGATCCTGCCGGAGGCTAAGCTGAACGACCCGGATGTGGACGCCCATATCGCGGACATCAACGGCGCTATGAACCGCTATCTGGCGGAGGGCGTCTTTCAGACCCTGCCGGGGTCCCTGTTCTATATCGAGCGCACGCAGTCCGACGGCAAGGTGCGCCACGGCCTCATCGGCATGGTGGATTTGGACCAGTATGACTTCACCCCCGGCTCCGGCGCCCTGATCCGGGCCACGGAGGGGACGGTGCTCTCCCGCATCCCACCCCGGGTACGGGTACGGCAGGACGCCCCCGTTGAGCTGCCCCACGTGATGCTGCTGATCGACGACCCGGACCGCACGGTTATTGAGCCCCTGACCGCCGCCAGCGGGGAGATGGAGCAGCTGTATGACTTTGACCTGCAGCAGGGCGGCGGGCACCTGAAGGGTTGGAAGCTGACGGACGCCCAGATGGACGCCGTGGCGGACGCCCTGGCGGCTATGTGCACGCCGGAGGCCATGGAGAAAAAGTACGGCCTGAAGGACGCGGCACCTCTGCTGTTCGCGGTGGGCGACGGCAACCACTCTCTGGCAACAGCCAAGCAGTGCTATGAGAACCTGAAGAAGGTCACGCCGGAGGACCAGTGGGCCGATTTGCCCGCCCGCTATGCTCTGGTGGAAGTGGTGAATAATCACGACGACGCCCTCCAGTTCGAGCCGATCCACCGCGTCCTCTTCGGCGTGGAGCCCGAACAGGTGCTGGAGGCGATGAAGGCCGCCTATCCCGGCGCCCACGAAGGGGAGGGCGAGGGCCACACCATCGCCTACACCTATGCAGGGCATACCGGTACCATCACGGTGCCCAATCCCAGGATGCAGCTGGCGGTGGGCACGCTCCAGACCTTCCTGGACGCCTATCTCAAGGAGCACGGCGGCGAAGTGGACTACATCCATGGCGACGAAGTGACGGACGAGTTGGGCAGCAAGTCCGGCAACATCGGCTTCAAGCTCCCGGCTATGGGCAAGGAACAGCTGTTCAAGACCGTCATGGCCGACGGCGTCCTGCCCCGCAAGACCTTCTCCATGGGCCACGCCCAGGATAAGCGGTACTATGTGGAGGCTCGGAAGATCAAGTAAGAAGTCGTTTCCACAGATACAGACAGCGCCGCAGGCTTTTGCCTGCGGCGCTGTTTCTTCTGAAACCTGGCAAAAGCCGCGGAACCGCCGCGGCTTTTGGGGAGAGCGTCTTTTTAAAACAGGCCCCTCCGCCTCCGGAACTTCTGGGTAGCTTCATACGCGAAACAGAGCAGGGCGAGGGACAGGATTGTGATGGCCGACAGGAGCAGGGCTGCGTACAGCAATGAGCTTCTGCTCAAAAACAGGATGTCCAGCATACGATGCTCCTTTCTGGTGCTGTTGGGGGGATTGCCCAAACAATTCATTCCACCTCCTCTGTTCTGTGTATAAATTCGCCGCACTATCTTAAAAGAAGAAAGAGAATTTGTAAAATTTTACATGACGCCGGGCATTCGTTCAAAAGGCAGAATCCCGGTCGATCACGTTCCAGTGAGAGGCGGAGACTGTCTGCCCATCCTTGCACTCCAGCTGCACTTCCAAATGAGAATAAAGGCTGGCGGGGATCTGCCAGCGGAACAGGGCGAAGGTCCGGCCGTCCCGGATCCGCCGGACGCCGATCTGCTGCCGCTCCTCGGCCACTCCGGTGCCGGTGGGATACAGAAACAAAACCACCTGATCCACCGTGTGCTCCCGGCCGTCCTGGAAGGTGACCGCCACGTTCACGGTGCTGTCTGGCGGAAACAGATACCAGCCGAAGTCGCTTTTGGCGATCTCCTGCCCGGCCGCATCATAGAAATAGACGCCTGTAATCTGCGGATCCTCCGGCGGCGGCCAGCCGTCCTGATGCGCGCTGTAAAGGATCCAGCCCAGCGCCGCCAGCAGCGCCAGGCAGAGGAGCCCTGCCGCCAGCGTCAGCCGCTTCCACCGCCGCAGAGGGACGGGCGGCGCTGTTTCTCTTTCCACTTGAAGGTCTGTCCCCAAAATCTCCGAGAGCGCCCGCCGATTTTCCGGAGAGGGAACAGAGGTTCCCATCTCCCACTTGGATACCGCCTGCCGGCTCACGCCCAGCCGCTCCGCCAGAGCCTCCTGGCTCATGCCCAAGCGATCCCGGCCTTCCCGAATCGCCTTGCTCATGTCCATGACGCACCGCCTCCCGCTCCGCTGCTCTCAGCATAGCAGGTTTTTCCGGTTGCGTCCACCAACTTTCCGCAACCGTCCGGTTGCGGGCGATTCATTGTTTCTACTTGGGGAGGGATGTGCTATACTGGACCCAGACAGCGGGCGGAGGCCCGCGGGAGGTGGTGCGATGAAGACTTTGACGCTGGAGGCCCCGGCCAAGATCAACCTGACTCTGGATATTCTGGGGCGGCGTACAGACGGCTATCACGACATGCGGATGGTGATGCAGGCCGTGTCCCTGGGGGACACCGTGACGGTGGCAGAGGCGGCGGGCGGCTTTTCCTTGCTGACAGAGGGCATCTCCCTTCCGGCGGGGAAGGTCACTTTGGAGCAGCGGGCGGCGGATGCCTTTTTCCACAGGCTGGGCCGCCCGGTGCCGGGGCTGGAGGTACGCCTTGCCAAGCGGGTCCCGGCTTATGCGGGGCTTGGGGGCGGCAGTGCGGATGTGGCGGCGGTGCTGCGGTGCCTGCGGACCCTGTACGCCCCGGATCTGCCGCGGCAGGCGCTGGAGGAGATCGGGCTGGCAGTGGGCAGCGATGTGCCCTTCTGCGTCCGGGGCGGCACATGTCTTGCAGAGGGACGGGGTGAGCTCCTGACGGACCTGCCGCCTCTGCCGGACTGTGCCATCGTACTGTGCAAGCCGGACTTCGGCCTGCCCACACCGGAGCTGTTTGCCCGGCTGGACGGGGCGGACCTTGGCCCCCGGCCGGATACGGCGGCCATGGCAGCGGCGTTGGCCCGGGGCGATCTGGCCGCCGCGGCCGCCTGCCTTGGAAATGTTTTTGAGCGGGTGCTGACGGAGGAGGAAGGGGAAGAGATCCGCTCCATCAAGGAAGCCCTGCTGCGGCACGGTGCCCTGGGCGCGGCCATGAGCGGTTCCGGCCCCACGGTGTTCGGCCTGTTTGATGACCGGCAAAAGGCGGTCCGGGCAAAGGAGGCGCTGGAGGGACGTTACCGGCAGACGTATCTGGCCGCGCCGGTAAAAATATTGGAAAAGATGGAATAAAATCCGGAATTTCCGTCCATGATGGGGGAAACGGGCCCCATGGGGCTACATAGCAAAGGACGGAAAACGGATATGAAAACAGCTGCAAAGCGTGAGCGAAAGACTCTGCGGATCGTGGAACTGGCCCTGCTGCTGGGTGCGGCGGCGTTTCTGATGACCGGCGTCTGGGCGCTGAACACCCAGCGGGACCTGGCGGACAAGGTGGTGCGGCTCCATGTGCTGGCCAACTCTGATACGGAGGAGGACCAGGCACTGAAGCTCCTGGTCCGGGATGCGGTGCTGGAGCGAGCCACGGAGATTCTGGAGCAGTCGGCGGACCGGGCGGAGGCAGAGATTCGCCTGCGGGAGAGCCTGCCGGAACTGGAGGCCATCGCCGAGGAGACGGTACGGGCCAACGGCTATGACTACGCCGTGACGGCAGAGCTGGAGGACACGGCCTTTCCCACCAAGGAATATGACGGCTTCTCTCTTCCAGCCGGGGAGTATCTGGCCCTGCGGATTCTGATTGGGGAGGGCGCCGGACAGAACTGGTGGTGTGTGGTGTTTCCACCCCTGTGCACCGCTGCCTCCGCGGACGTGCCGGAGACGGCCCTGGCCGCTGGCCTGACGGAAGACCAGGTCAGCCTGATGACGGAGGAGGATGGCGGCTACCAGCTGAAATTCAAGGCCGTGGAGCTGTGGGAGCGCCTGAAGGCGGCGCTGGAGTGAGCGGGAGCCGCCCTTGACACGGCCCGCTGGGAACGGTATCATAAGGGCCGGGACCGGACTTTCCTGCGGCCCCACGGCGGGGAGCGGCGGATGGCCGGATGCTCCGCACTTTCCAGCGGGGAGGAGACGGCGGCATGAGAGAGGCGGAACTGAATCGGCAGCGGGTGGTGTTCACACCGCAGGAGGCGGCGCGCCTGCCTCAGGACCGGCCCTATGCGGCGTACATCTGCCACTATGACTGGGCGGAGGGAGAGCACGCCACACTGATGCACTGCCACGAGCGCCTGGCGGAGGTGCTGCTGATCCTGAAGGGCAGCGGCCGGTACACCGTGGATCTCCGCCGGTACGAGGTGGCAGCCGGAGATGTGGTGCTGTGCAGCGGCGGCGCCCTCCACGACGAATTCCCCCAGGCAGACCAGCCGTATCAGACCCTGTGCGTGGCCATCGGGAACTTGGCGCTGGCGGACCTGCCGCCATACAGCCTGCTTTCCCCGGACCGCTGCCCCCTGTTTCACCAGCCGGAGCAGTTTGCGGACCTGAAGGAGCTCTTCTGCCTGATGGACCGGTATGCAGCGGAGCGGGAGCCGGGCTTCCAGGAGCTGTGCCAGCACCTGATGCTGGCGTCGCTGGAGCTGGTCCGGCGGATGGCGGCGGGGCGGAAGGAGGATCTCGTCACCCGGGAGGACTCCACCTTCGGCCGTGTGGCCAGATACATCGACCGCCATTATGCGGAGGACCTCTCCATCGAGCAGCTGGCCCGCCAGTTTTATCTGAGTCCCTATCATCTGTCCCATATCTTCCGGCAGAAGACGGGATACAGCCTCAAGCAGTATGTCCTGCGCCGCCGGATCGGGGAGGCTCAGATGCGGCTGGTGAACGCGCAGGACAGCGTCCAGACCATCTCCGAGGCGGTGGGATTCGCGGACGCCAGCTACTTCTCACGCATCTTTTCAAAATACGTCGGCCTCACGCCCACGGAGTACCGGAAATTCCGGATCGGGCCGTGAGACCGCAGAAAAGTCCGGAAAAAAGACCTGCGGAGGGAACCGTGCCGTTCCCCCCGCAGGTTTGTCTATTTCATTCCGTCAGGTATATTTGTATACTTTGTCCAGCATCCTAAGCAGAAGACGGATGAATAGGGAGGAGATCCAGATGAAACGGACATGGAGGAAGAAAATCGGCGCAGTTGTGGCCCTGCTGGCCGCCGTGGCAGTGCTGGGTACCGGCTGCGGCGCGGACGCCGCCGGGGCTGTGGAGTCCCGGACCAGGGAGACGAGGGCTCTGGGCCTGCTGCTGTCTAGGGAGGATACGTTTTTGTCGGAGCTGAAGGCGGACATCGAAGCGGAGGCCGCCGCCCAGGGCTACGCGGTGCGGTATTACAACGCGGGCAACGACCCGGAGACCCAGCTGCGCCAGGTCCACGAGGCCCTGGCAGAAGGCGTGGAGACCCTGCTGGTGAACCTTGCAGACGGGGAGGACTCCGAAAAGGTGGCAGACATCGTGGGCGACGCAGGGGTCGTGCTGCTGAACCGGGCGCCGGGGACGGCGATCCTGAACGAGCGGATGGTGTTTGTGGGCATGGACGAGGCCGGGAGCGGCGCCCTCCAGGGGCACGCCCTGGCGGAGTATTTCTGGGAGACGGACCACGGGACGGATATCCGCTATCTGCTGTTCCAGGGGATGCCCGGCCAGGAGAATACAGATGCCCGCTCCGGCACCGCCGTGCAGAGCCTGCTGGACGACGGCTTCTGCCCCATCGCCGCGGCGGATTACCAGGTCTGCGGCTTCAGCCGGGAGCGGGCCCGCCAAGCCATGGCGGCCCTGCTGGAGCAGGGCGTGGACTTTGACTGCGTCATCTGCGACAACGATGAAATGGCCCTGGGAGTCATCGAGGCGCTGGAGGCCGCCGGCCGGGATCCGGGCGCGGCGCCCATCGTCAGCGTGGACCACACGGCGGAGGGGGCCGCCGCCCTGGAGAGCGGCAAGCTCTATATGACGGTGGACCAGAACCCGGAGGACCAGGCCCGGGCGGCGGTGGCGGCAGCCGTCAATCTGGCCCGGGGGCGGGCCTATGACGACGGGCTCCGGGAGCTGCTGGGGAACGACTGCACGGACCCGGAGCAGCCCTTTGTACTCCGGGTTCCTGTGGAGGCGGTGACCACTTGACGTACTGCCTTGCTTTGCCGGAGTGCAGAAAAGCCTGTGTTCAGAAGGAACACAGGCTTTTTCAGCCCAGAAGGTACTGCGGGACGGGCGCCCCGGCATGGCATCAGACAGGGAACGGATGTGGAACGCGGGCTGCACAGCATGGATTCCGCATTTGAACGGGCATATCCCGAATCGGCATGCGCGATGAAAGGCGGGTGCGCAAAACCAGCTGCAAACTCCCACTCTGCTCCGCGTGCGGATACCATCCGAAAAAATTTCAGATTTTTTCACGCTTGCTCTTGACTTTGAGTGTACTCCAGGTGCTATCCTATAAACGTGTCGGATGACCGATGCGCAATACCATGGCTGCCGGGGGGCTGAAGAGATGCATGAGGAATTTCAAACGGTCCTGCGGGAGCACCTGGCCCGCTATCCGCTGATGGAGCCCCAGGACTGTGCCAAGCTGGCCTATCAGAGTACGTTCGGTCCAGCCCATGCAGCGGGGGAACGGGGAGATGTCCTCCGGCAGCTGCTGGGGGAGTGCAGCGCCCTTCCCGCAGACCGGGAGGCCCGGCCGCCGGAGCGGATCGGGAACGGTTTGTGCCGCGTTCATTTGTCGGGGACGGGGGATTGGACGCTGGCTGCGCCGCTCCTGGCGGATCTGCTGCTTCTGACGGCGGCGGAGCACCACGGGACGGCGGCGGACCTGGAGGAATGCCTGACCGCGGCGGAGGCGCTGCCCCTGCCCGGTATGGCGGACTGGCTGGCGGTGTACCGCCGTCAGGGCTGTCCGCCCGTCCACCACTCGCCGGCCTACCGGGAGGCGTATGACCCCCACTACCGGGTCCTGCGGACAGCATACGGCGGGTACTTCCCGGCACTGCTGGCGGCGGCCCGGCTGGCGCGGAGCGGCAGACCAGCCGTCGTGGCCATTGACGGCCGCTGCGGCAGCGGCAAGAGCGGCCTGGGAGACCTGATGGGGCGGCTCCTTCCCTGCAACGTGGTCCACATGGACGACTATTATCTCCCACCGGACCGCCGGGCAGAGAACTGGGAGCAGATCCCGGCTGGAAATATGGACCTGGCCCGCTTCCTGCAGGAGGTACTGGTGCCGGCAGGGGCCGGAGCGCAGATCCGCTGCCGCCCGTATGACTGCCGGAGCGGCACGCTGAGGGAGGGGACAACGCTTCCGGCCCGGCCCCTCACTGTGGTGGAGGGAAGCTACTCCCAGCACCCGCTGCTGTCGGCCCGCTATGATCTGCGGATGTTTCTCACCTGTGCGCCGGAGGAGCAGCGCCGCCGCCTGGAGCGGCGGGAGGGCGCCCACTTCGCCGCCTATGAGAGCCGGTGGATGCCCCTGGAGGAGCGGTATATCCGCCAATGCGGCCCGGAGAAGGGCTGCCAGCTGGTGATCGACACCACCGAATTTTTCCCCTGATGAGGGGAAAGCCCTGAAAAGCGCCCGGCCAGAAGGCCGGTATTCACAGCCCTGCAGACTCCGTAAAAAAAGCCAGAAGGCTGGTGCGGCGCCAGAAGGCGGCGCGAAAAGACTTTTTGAGAAGGAGTTTAACCCCATGAAACACAGCAATTTCAAAACAAATGTCCATAACCTGGTCCTGGCGGCCATGTTCCTGGCCCTGGCGCTGGTACTGCCCTTCCTCACCGGACAGATCCCCCAGATCGGCGGGATGCTGCTGCCCATGCACCTGCCCGTGTTCCTCTGCGGCCTGATCTGCGGCTGGCGGTATGGCGCGGTGGTGGGATTCGTGGCCCCGCTGATGCGGATGGCGCTCTTCGGAATGCCGCCGCTGGTGGCCGCTGTGGCCATGGCCTTTGAGCTGGCGGCTTACGGTGGCATCGCGGGCTTTTTGTACAATCGGTCCCGCTGGCAGTGTGTGGTGGCCCTGTACCGTGCTCTGCTGGCTGCTATGGTGGGCGGCCGGATCGTCTGGGCTGCGGTGCGGGTGGTGATGACCGGCGTGGCCAGCGTGCCTTTCACCTGGCAGATCTTCCTGACCGAGGCGCTGGTGAACGCCATTCCCGGCATCATCCTCCAGCTGGTGTTCATTCCCGTCCTGATGGTGGCTCTGGACCGCACCGGCATGGTCCGCTTCCGCCGGGAGCAGGCCGGTACCGAGGCCGCCAGCAGCAGCGCCAGCTCGTCATACCGC